>NZ_BAAAOA010000046.1:0-108391 GCF_039530085.1 Kocuria aegyptia | reverse complement strand
CCCCCCCCCCCCCCACGGGCGCGTCCGTGGGAGCGGGGGCGCTTCAGGGGCCGGCGGTGACCGGCGGGGCGGCCGACCACGGGAAGACGATCCAGTCGTCGGTGGCCTTCCACAGGTAGTCGGGGCGGATCACGGAGCGGGGCTTGCCGTAGATGACGGCGGAGCGTGCCTCGGCGCCCAGACCGCGCAGCAGCTCGAGCACCAGGGCGAGGGTCCGCCCGGAGTCGGCCACGTCGTCGACGACGAGCAGCCTCCGGCCCGCGATGGACTCGGTGTCCAGCATCGGGGCGAGCAGCACGGGATCGGGCAAGGTCTGGTGGACGTCGGTGTAGAACTCCACGTTGATCGCGTCGGAGAGCTTGACCCCCATCGCGTAGGACAGCGCCCCGGCCGGGAGCAGGCCCCCGCGGGCCACGGCGATGATGATGTCCGGCAGGAAGCCGCTGTCCACGACGCTCTGCGCGAGCTCCTGGGTCGCTTCACCGAAGCGTTCCCACGTGAGGATCTCCTTGCCCTCGAGCTCCAGGGCGTCCGCGTGATAGGCCATGCGTCTCAGGCTACCGGAGCCCGGTCCGGGTGGAGCCGCCCGCCCAATGGTAGTAAGTTCGCTGACCAGATCGTTGTCCGCGGGAGCCCCGCCCGGGGCTCTCCCCCCACCGGAGAGGACGCCATGACCCAGCACCCGGCGCAGGGCCGCACCGCCCTGCTCGTGATCGACATGCAGAACTCGTACTTCGACTTCCCCGAGCTCGAGGAGCAGCGGAAATCCGTGACGGCGAAGGTCAACGAGCTGATCCGGGCGGCCCGCGACGGCGGCTGCCCGGTCCTGCTGATCCGCACCCAGCACGAGCGGGACCGCTCCACGTGGACCGTCAACATGCACGACGACGAGCAGGGCTTCGCGTTCCCCGGCACGGAGCAGTCCGCGTACGTGGCCGGCCTCGACACCGAGGGCGGGACGGGGCTGGTCAAGACCCGTGACAGCGCGTTCTTCGACACCGATCTCGCGGCCCGGCTGCGCAACCTGGACGCCACGCACCTGATGCTGTGCGGGATCTCCACGCACAGCTGCGTGGCGCAGACCGCCATCGACGCCTTCGCCCACAACTTCCGGGCCGCGGTGGCCCGGGACGCCGTGGCCTCCGAGAACCCGGACCTGTCCCGCGCCCTGCTCACCTTCCTCGAGGACGAGATGCGCCAGGACATCCTCGAGCAGCAGGACGCCGTGGCGCGACTGCGGGGCTGAGCACCGCCACGTGCTCCCCGGCCCGGTGTGACGCCGTGCGTCCCCGTCCCGGAGGCGCCCTTCCACGGCGCCGATCCCGGTCTCGTCCGCCACAGGCTTTTTACAAGAGCCGGCTCACATATTGGCGATGTCATCACCATCGCTCTATGAGGAGTCATCATGAGCACGTCAATCGGTCTCAACGAGCTGCTGCGGGATCCGCCGCGACGACCTCGCTTCCGCCGGGGTCTCGCGGCGTCCGTCGTCCTGATGCTGGGTGTCACGGGCATCAGCGCATCGGTCGCCGCCACCAAGGTCACCGAGACGAACAAGTTTCAGCTCGAGGCCGTCGGCCCGGTCAACAGCAAGTACGGGTTCCCGGCCTGGTACGAGGACAAGACCGGGACGCGCGTGGAACTGTGCGACGACGGCAGGAACCCGCTGTGCGGCCTGGCACCCGAGGAAGGCTTCGACCCCGAGCAGCCGCTCGTTCTTCCGCGGGAGGGCGTCGCGGGCAACTTCCCCCACGAGATCTTCTACATGCTGGCCGGCTCCGAGCTCGACCTTCCCGGTGGAGGAAGCGCCGTCCTGACGCTCGGGCTGGAGGCCGCCTTCGGCAACGAGGTGGCGGACGGGGAGCAGATGGTGTTCGCCCGGCAGCGCCTCGTGGTCAAGGACGGGCCGGCCAACAGCACGCTGTCCTTCCCGCACCCGTACGGGACCATCGAGGTGGACACCGACGCCGAGGGCAACGCCAAGCTCGTGGAGGACATCTCCCCCGCGGTCGGGAACTTCAACACGCCGCTGGGGAGCAACCTCGGCCCGTTCCTGAAGTGGGACACCGGGGCCCCGGAGGGCTATCTGGGCAACCCGGACGTGCCGCACAGGATCGTGGGCGGTCTCCGGACCACCTTCTCGGTCTCCGGCACGAACGCCGCGACCGGCGCGCCCGTCTCGGCGTCGACCGACCAGTTCACCGTCCAGGGCAAGATCGCCACCAACACGGGGGTGAAGGCGGAGCACGCCGTCGTCAACGACGGCTACCTCGACGTCTTCGCGACCAGCCGCGGTGATGTCCTCGAAGTGGAGGGGCAGAACATCGCGACCACGCCCATGGAGAAGGCGCCGGGCAACTCCGAGCTCGCCTACGCCCGCGTCAAGGTCGACGGGGCAGCGCCGAGCGAGGTGACCGTCAGGAATCTGACCGACGACCCGCAGAGCACCAGCACCGTGAGCGTCACCGACGTCTCCGTCGCCACGGGCGCCACCTACGACGGCACGAAGCTGACCGTCACGGCGAAGGCGGCTCCCGGATCGGCCCCGAAGATCACGGGCATCACCGGGTTCGACGGCAGCATGGTGGCCGGCGCCGACAACACCCATGAGGGCACGTTCGAGACCGTGGCACCCCCGGTCAACGTCACCGTCTCGACCTCCGCCACGAGCAAGGTGACGGTGCCCGTCGTCGTGACCGGTGGCGATCCCTCGCCCAGCGGCCTCGCGCCCATCCCGGAGAGCCCCGACGGCGGCCCCGTCACCGAGGTCGAGGGCGGGAACGGCGCCGGTGGCACACCGGCGGCCGACACCGAGAAGCCGACCGCGGCCATCGCCGAGCTGACGGCCTCAGTGGCCCGCGGCATCGCCACCGAACTGGACGGCGGCATCGGCTCCACGGACAACGTCGGCGTCGTCAAGTACGAGTGGTCCCAGGTCAGCGGTCCCGAGGTGGCCTTCGACAAGAAGGACGTAGTGAAGCCCAGGGTCACCGTGCCGTTCTTCACCACCACCAGCGCCACGGCGCCTGCGCCGCTGGACGCGGACCCCGTGCTCCAGCTCGTGGTCACGGACGCCGCCGGCAACAGGAGCGACCCTGCGACGATCACGCTGAAGAGCGATGACGTGGTCACCGTCGATGCGGCCTCGCGGCACCGGGTGGGCAAGGAGATCAGGCTCTCCGGCACGGCCGTCGTCCCCGGTGCACCGACGCTGCTCAACCCGTCCTCGTCGGTCAACATCTACAACACCAGCTCGGGCACGCCCGTCAAGATCGCCTCGGTGCCGGTGGACACCCTGGGCAACTGGGAGTACCGGGCCAAGCCCGGTTCCGGCCAGCGGGTCTCCAGCATCCACGTGCAGTCGACGCGCGGCGGCGAAGCACGGGGGGTGGTCGGCACCGGATAACACCGACGAAGCAGCTCCCTCCCCTGCCGGGCCCGTGCTCCGAGAACTCTCGGAGCACGGGCCCGGCACCGTTCCTGCCCTCCGGGACCCATCCCCCGCTCTCTCCCGCGCGGAGCAGTGCACTGCACTGCACTGCACTGCACTGACCGACGACGAGCACACGGCTGAGCCCGGCGCACGGCAGCCCGGGCCACGGCAGCCCGGCGCACCGCACGGTCCCCGGAGAGCGGACAAGTCACGGCACGCGCCCGGTCCGCACGTCACCGGCCGGACGCCCACCACGCACGGGACCGTCCCGCCCGGATGGGCGGGACGGTCCCGTTGTTCCTGACGCGGCCCTTCCGGCGGCCGCTGCGGCCGGCAGGGTCGTCAGCCGACCGCAGCGGCCTCCGTCTCCTCGTCGTGGGGCTCCTCCGTCTCGGCCTCGTCCTCCACCTCGTCCTCGCCGCCCTCGTCCTCGTCGCCGACGGGCATGTTCTCGAGGGCCCCGGCCATCTCCAGGAAGTCCCCGCACTCGAACGGTGTCTTCGCGGGCGCCCATCCGGTCGGGGCGTTGAGGAACGAGGTGCGGTCCAGGGAGAGGATGCCGAGGATGACCTCCGCGATGATCCTCCCGCCGACGGGGCCCAGCATCCGGCCGCCGAGCAGCTCCGCCTCCTTCAGGATGTAGAACCAGAGCGGTGCCCGGCCGTTCCAGCCGGGGTCCGTGAGCCCGAGCCGATCGTTGGGGATGGGGGCCACGCCCATGGCCTTGGCGACGTCCTGGCCGGCCGGCAGGCCGAGCCGCTTGCCCCGCAGCAGGTTCCGGTGGGCCAGGGAAAGGATGGCGCCGTCGACGTGCTGCACCACGGTCGGCGGGAGCTCGTTGAGCGGGAGCGCCAGCTTGGTGTCGATCATCCGGGTCATGTTGCGGTCGTCCGGTTCGCTCATCCCGGGGACGTCGAAGAAGTAGTTCCAGTCCGCCCGCGCGATGGTCGGCAGCGGACGGGAGCCGCGGAGGTCGTTCGAGGGGTTCCCGAAGAAGGGAATGGTGACCTCGTCGTGCATCTCGTACTCGGCGCGGATCATGCTGTGGCCGAACCGGTACGCGGCCACCGAGTACTCGATGGGCATCATCGGACGGGTGGGATTGCCGGGCTTGTAGAACCTGCAGTCCACCCCGGTCGGTCCGCCCTTGCGCGGCTTGAGCATGCCGGCCACCAGGCCCCTGCCTACCATGCGGGGCAAGAAGTCGTGCACGATCAGCCACTGGTAGTGCCACCGGGTCAGCTGCTGCGCCTGCTGGAAGGACTTGCCCTCGTCCACGAGCCTGTTGTGCAGCTGCAGGAAGGTGAGGTGGAACTGGGCGACGATGAGGTTCTCGTCGTTGCGGTGGTCCCCGATGATCGCGGTGCCGTCCGCGTTGCGCGGCAGGTCCGGGAAACCGTCGAGGTTCCGGCCGATGCGCATCCGCCGCGGATCGGCCGGGTCGTAGAGCTGGGGGTCGGCACCCGGCCCTCTGCCGTAGACGGATCCCAGCTCGAAGAAGGGGGTGTCGAAGTTGGTGAGGCCCTTCGGGTCCATCTCCTGCTGCGGCATGGGCGTCTTGTCGAGCGTCATGTCATGGTCGATGAACTGCCCCAGATAGGCGTAGCCGGCGGGGATGTCCGGGTTGTCGAACCCGTCGTTGCTCAGCGAGACGTCGGCCAGCGGCGGGGTGCGGTCGACCATCTGCTGCGCGAGCTCCGCCAGCAGGTCGTCGCTCGGGGCGAAGGCCGGGAGCTTCTTGAACATGACACCGAAGCGTCCCTCCTTGGTCCGCCCCGCAGTGATCGCGATGTCGGAGCCGCGCGGTGCCCCCACGCCGTGGCCCGATCTGGCCGCGCTCAGCACCGGAGCAGCCGCGGGCCGCACAGCGGGCGCCTTGGGCGCGGGCATCTTCGGCGCGGCATGGGCCTGGCCGGCGACCGGCAGGGTGGCCAGGCCGGCCATCACGCCGGTGAGGACGCCTCGGCGCGAGACGCTCCCGGACACTGCGCTCCCCTCCGGCACGCGGTTCCTCTTCGTGGCTCTCATCGGATCTTCCTCTCCCCCGAGGTGTGCATATGTGATCCAGGAAACGATGCCGGGCTTGGAAATACCTTGCTGGGGTTCTGTTCGAGACAGGGGAAAGCGGGCCCGGGACGAGGGGAGCTGGGTCCCGGGCCCGCCGGTCTGTGCTCCGCGGGGCGGCGGATCTACTTCCAGGGCGGCAGCAGGACGGCCGCCTCCAGGTCCTCGGCGGGGACGGTGCCGAAGTGCCGGGAGTCGACGGACACGCCCCGGTTGTCGCCCATCACGAAGACGTGCCCTTGCGGCACCTCAGCAGGGCCGAACCAGGTGCCGTCGATCCGGCTGTGATCGACGAACGGCTCGGCGACCTCCTGGCCGTCCACGAACAGCAGAGCGTCCCTGATCTCCACCGACTGGCCGCCGGTCGCGACGACCCGCTTGACCGTCGTGCTGCCGTCCTCGGGGTGGGGGAAGACGACCACCGTGCCCGCGGAGACCTTGCCGGGGTCGGGGCCCGGCTTCAGGAGGAGCGCGACGCCGCCCTCCCCCATGGTGGGTTCCATGCTGTCCGAGGCGACGACCACGGGCGCGATCAACCAGATCCGGGCGGCGAGGACCAGCGCCAGGCCGAGCAGGACCGCCCAGAACATCCTCGACCCGATGGGCCCACGATGTGACCGGCTCTCGTCCTTCCGGGTCGGCACGGGGGCCGGGCTCAGCTGCACCATGTCAGCTCATCTCCTCTGCTCGGGGCAGCAGGTCCGCTGCACCATGTCCTCTGCGGCTGCAGGAGCACGTCACCGTACGGGACGCTTGGTCTTGGCAGGTTGCGGAGTCTTGGTCTCCGTCCTGCTTCCCGAACCCTTGGTAGGTGACGGCGATGCCGTGGGCGCCGGCGCCGGTGCCGCAGTGGGCTCCGCCTCGGGGGCCGACGTGGGCTCAGCCGTGGGTGCCGACGTGGGTTCGGGCTCGGGCACGTTCGTCCCCGCCGGCACCGCCGGGGCGGCCTCCATCGGATCGTTGGGGTCCGGATCCTTGGCAGCGCCGACCCGGTACTGCACCATCATGTCGTGGTCCTCGTGGACGAGGTTGTGGCAGTGCACCATGTACTTGCCCTCATGGGGACCGAACTTCATGAGCAGGCGGACGGTCTCCCCCTCGCCCACGTAGACGGTGTCCTTGGGGCCCTTCTCGTAGGCGAACGGAGCCCTGCCGTTGCGGCTCAGGATCTTGAAGTCCACCAGGTGGATGTGCATGGGGTGGAACCACCCGCCCGAACTGTTCTCGAACTCCCAGATCTCCGTGGCGCCCAGAGGCACCTCCGCCGCGACCTTGCTGTAGTTGCTGGCGATCACCTGTTCCCATGTGACCCCGTCGATCGTCCACATCCCGTTGTCACGCTTCACCCGGAAGCGTCGTGTCTTGGACGACTTGCTCTCCTGCAGGTCCATCACCTCGCTGCTGGCGAGGGTGCTGGGAATCCGGTTCCAGGTGGGATCGGTGGTGTCCACGGGCTCGTCCACGACGTCGAAGGCCATGATCTTGTCGGTGAAGTCGTAGTCGACGTTGTTCTTGTTGGACAGGTTGCGCAGCTCGATCCGCTGTCCCGTCCTGTACTTGCTGAAGTCGATGAGGAACTCGTAGCGCTCGGCGCTGGCGTGCCGGTACTCACGCACCGGCTGGGCGCTCGGCATCAGCCCGCCGTCCGTGGCGACCATGATCAGCGGGTCCCCGGTGCTGAGCGTGGGCCGGAAGGACCGGGAGATGGCGCAGTTCAGGAAACGGAACCGGTAGACCCGCTTCTGCACCTTCATGACGGGCCAGGGCCTGCCGTTCACGAGGACGACGTCCCCCCACAGCCCCGACTGGCTGTTGTCGTCGTAGCCCAGGGACCCGTTGGCGGCGAACATCGCGTCGGAGACGGTGAGCGCGACGTCGTACTTCCCGCGCGGCAGGAGCCGCTCCGAATTGGCGTCGTGCATGTGGTATTGCCCCGCCAGTCCCGAGTAGGCGTTGAGCGCGGTGTGGTGGACACCGTGGTCGTGGTACCACAGGGTCCTGGCGCCCTGGAAGTTCGGGTACTTGTAGGTCTTCTGGAACCCTGGCCTCGTGATGTCGCTGGCGTACCCGTCGTACTGGGGCAGCGAGGCGGAGCCGTGCAGGTGCGTCGAGGTGTCCAGGCTGTGGCCGCCCAGGGCGTGCCTGAGCGGCAGGTTGTTCACCACGGTGAGCTCGACCTTCGTGCCCTGGTAGACGTCGATCGTGGGGCCGGGGAAGATGCCGTTGTAGCCGAGGATGGGCGTCAGGAGCCCCGCCTTCGGCAGGATCTGGGCCGAAGCCGCTTCTTCCGTGACCGTGTAGTGGAGCACCTTCTTCCCATCGGCCGGGTCGATCGACTCCGCATCCGCCTTGAGGACGGGTGGCTGGAAGAAGTCGGTCCTGAACGGCCTGGGCATCAGGGAGTCGGCGAGTGCGCTCGCCGACTTCGCGTTGACCGCCGACGTCGGCACACCCAGAGCCGCCCCCGCGACTCCCAGCCCGCCCAGCAGCAGGACGTTTCTTCTCGAGACAGCCATGACGATGTTCCCCCTTGGACCGGGACCGTTGCACTCTGCGCGGCCCCGTGTTCTTGATCAATGCGTGTGCTGGAACGGCCTGCCCCCGGCGGGGCCGCTCCGTGCGGTCAGCGTCTTCCACCACCGCTGTGGTGGTCGGACCCCATCGAGAGGCGGACGTCGTCGGCTCCCTCCAGGGTCAGTTCGAGGGCCTTGTCGGGCACCTCGAAGACCAGCTCCGCCTGCATCGTCTGTCCCTGTGCGAGCGAGGCCTCGGACGGGGACGACCAGACCACCGGCGAGCGGTTCTTCCCGAGCCGGTCCACCACGTAGTCGTCCGCGGTGAACTCGAGTCCCTCCGGGTCCATGGCGGTGAGCTCCAGCAGCACGACCACCTGATGGGCGCCGCTCGGGACGTCGCCGGCGAGCTCAGCGGGAACCTCTCGGTTCTCCAGGGCCACGAACTCCTTGTACGGCATGACGCCGTTGAGGCGTGCGAGTCCCCCCGGGACGGAGGCGGAGGCGCCGAGCATGGTGCTCGGCTCCTCCTCCGCGGAGACGGCACTGTGCCCCAGCACCAGGAGGACCGCCAGCAGGAACAGCGCCGGCAGGATCCAGCGGCGGCGTTTCCGCCGCGTCGGGTGCTCGGCGCTGATGGGGATCGCTTCCTGGATTGCCATGAGCACAACGTCGGCGCATCACCTTGAAGAAAAGTTGTCGTGACGCCTCGACCTGACGGAGGCCGGCGAGGTCGGCGGATACCTTCGCTCGTTCGTGACGATTGATGTTGCCAACCAGCTGGTGCACGCCCGAGGACCGAGCTCGCAAGTCGTCCGCGCGGCGGCGCTCCGCAGCGACTCCGGCCGGTGTTTCCGGGGTTGCTGTCCCCTGCGGGAGCGACATCGGGGTGCATCCCCCCAATATGGGGGGATGCACCCCCCCGTTCGGGGCTGATGGACGGCAACGAGCGCACCTCACACTGGAGTCCACTTCGGGGGGAGTTGACACCATGCATGTCTCAGTCATCGACGATCAGTCCACAGCCGGCACTCCGGCAGCACGCCTGTCGGCGCGCGTCATCGGTCCGCTGGTCGTCCGCCGAGGAAACCTGACCTTGACGTCCAAGGAACTGGGAGGGCCCCGGCAGCGGCGGATCCTCGAGATCCTTCTCCTGCAACTGGGAACGCCGGTGTCAAAACAGCGACTCGTCGATCTGCTCTGGGGAGCCGATGCGCCCGCGGCGGCGTCGGCGAATCTGGAGAGCTACGTCAGCGTTCTGCGACGACACCTCCAGCCCGGGGAGGGCAAGCACGGTCCGCTGAAGACCACGAACGGCGGTTATGTCATGGACGCCTCCATGGTGGACCTGGACCTGCCCCGTTTCGAGCGGCTGCTGGACGCCGCGAGGCGCTCCTCCGCGCGGGAGGCGGATCTCCTGCTGCGCCGCGCGCTGGACATTGCTTCGGGTTCCCTGCTGGAGAACGAACAGGGCTGCGAGTGGATCGAGTCCCAGCGCGCCGCCTTCGCGGCCCGCGTGACCGAGGTCCGCGTACTGATGGCCGAGGCAGGCCTCGAACTGGGCCGTTACGAGGAACCACTCCTCCAGGCCCGGAAGGTGCTCACGGCCGACCCGTTGAATGAACGCGCATGGACCGTGCTCGTCCTGGGCCTCGAAGGCGCCGGGCGTCCGGTCGAGGGCCTGCAGGCCTACGAGCAGTGCCGGCGGACCTTGGACCACGAGCTGGGATGCGCTCCGTCCGAGGTGCTGCAGTCGGCATACACGCGCATGCTGCGGGCCACCGCCGCGACCGGCGACGAGCTGGGGCAGGCCCTGACAGCATTGCTGGTGCTCCACGGTCAGCTCGGCGACACGGACTGGGGGCTCGGGACCCGCGCTCCACTCGCCCGCCAGGAGGCCGCGTCGGTGCTCCAGTCGTTCCTGGGC
The DNA here is from genome assembly GCF_039530085.1 of Kocuria aegyptia. NCBI lineage: Bacteria > Bacillati > Actinomycetota > Actinomycetes > Micrococcales > Micrococcaceae > Kocuria > Kocuria aegyptia. The sequence goes on along the minus strand of NZ_BAAAOA010000046.1, from coordinate 98,454 downwards.
CGATCCCTGAGCACGGCTGCGTAGGGAAGGCGGAGACGTGAGAAGGTGCCACCGAGAGCGTTCCCGAACGGCATGCCTCCTTGTCAACCCCAAAAAAGGTGACACCCGTCTGTTTGGTCCCCACGATTTGCAATCGGCATACTACCGGTACGTAATACAGGGTGTGCCGGGAAGCAGGTCGGAGATGTCGGGTGGAGTGGACGGGCAGTGCGACACGCGCACCTCGATCCTGGTGGTCGACGACCACACCACCTTCGCGGAGCTGCTGACCGGGGCGCTGAGCCAGGAGCCGGACCTGCGCAGTGTCGGCGTGGCCGGTGACGTCGAGTCGAGCATCCGCCTGTGCGGGGCGCGGCGGCCCGACGTGGTGGTGATGGACTACCACCTCGCCGGCGGCAACGGCGTGACGGCCTCCGCCCGGATCCTGCGGGACCGGCCCGGGACACGGATCGTGATGCTGACCGGCGACCCCACGCAGCACGTGCTGGAGGCCGCCGCGACCACCGGGATCTGCGCGTTCCTGCCGAAGGACGGCTCGCTCGCGACCCTGCTCGAGACCATCCGCAGCGCCCGCTGCGGGACGATGGCCGTCCACCCGTCCCTGCTCACCGCGGCGGAGCCGGGCCGCCGGCCGGGCGCCGGGGTGCCCGCGCTCACCCAGCGCGAGCTGCAGGTCCTCCACCTCATGGCCGAGGGGCACAGCGTGGGCGCGAACGCACGACTGCTGAACATCACCCCGAACACGTGCCGCGGGTACGTGAAGACCATCCTCGTGAAGCTGGGAGCCCACTCCCAGCTGGAGGCGGTCGCCGTCGCCTCGAGACTCGGCCTGCTGACGGCCCGGTCATGAGACGGATCCTGGTCCGCTCGGACGGCGCCGCCCCCGAGACGGCGGCCCCGCTCGCCGACTGGCCGGTGGCCCCGCCGCCGGTCGCCGACCGGTCGGAGGTACGGGCCGCCGTGCAGCGGTTCCTCCTGACGGGGCTCGTGGTGCTGCTCATCGCCGCCGTGCCCGCGACGTGGTGGATCCGGGCCGTGGCCGAGGAGCACGCGGTGGAGCACGTCCTGCGGGTCACGCAGCGGCTGGCCAACTACGCCGTGGCGCCGCTGATCACCGACGACCTGCTGGTGGGTGACCCGGCGGCCACGGCCCAGCTGGACACCCGGCTGCGCCCCTGGCTCACCGACGGGACCATCCGCCGGATCAAGATCTGGGACGAGAGCGGGACGATCGTCTACTCCGACGAGCACGAGCTCATCGGGCAGAACTACGGTCCGCCCTCGTGGGACGAGGACCTCGTGGCCCAAGGCGACGGGGTCGCCGCCATCGAGCACCAGCAGGAGGCCGAGAACTCCCGCGAGTCCGGTGCCGGGCGGCTGGTCGAGGTCTATGTGGGGTTCGTGCCCGCCGGCGGCGAGCAGCTCGTCTTCGAGGCGTACTACGACGACTCGATCGTGCGGGACGAGCAGCACTCCGTGCTCATGGGCATGGCCCCGGCGTTCCTGCTGACCCTGGCGCTGTTCCAGCTGGCGCAGCTCGCCCCGGCGGTGGGCCTCGCCCGCCGGATCCAGGACCACCGGACAGCGCGCGCCCAGCTGCTCCAGCACGCCGTGGACGCCGCCGAGCTGGAGCGGGTCCGGGTCGCCCGGGACCTGCACGACGACGTGATCCAGGACCTGGCCGGCCTGTCCTACTCCCTGGAGGCCCAGGAGATGGTGGCGGACGTCCCGGAGCAGCGCAGCGCGCTGGGCCGGTCCCGGACGATCCTGCAGGGCAGCCTGCGCACCCTGCGCGGGATCACCACCGCCCTGTACTCCCCGGACCTGATGACCCTCGGGCTGCCCAAGGCCCTGTCCCGCCTCGCGGACCCGCTGGCCCAGCGGGGGATCGACACGTCCGTGCAGATCGGTCCAGCGGTGTTCCTCACGCCGGAGCAGGAGGGCATGTTCCTCAAGGTCGCGCGGGAGGCGTTCGCGAACATCTCGAAGCACGCCCACGCGTCCACGGTCAGCCTGCGGCTGGGCGTGGAGCACGGCGCCACGGTCCTGACGATCAGTGACGACGGCACCGGCTTCGACGACTCCCGGGGGTCACCGGAGGGCCACCTGGGGATGCGCATCATGCGGGACATCGCCGACGCGGCGGGGGCCGCGCTCGAGGTCCGGTCGCAACCGGGCGTGGGGACCACGGTGCTCGCCACCCTGCCCCACGACGCCGTCACGAGCCGGTTCTGAGCGGCCCGCACCGGCGCTGTCACCGGTGGCCGGGGGTCGGTGGCTACGCGGTGACGCCCTCCGGCAGATCGGCGGTCATGTCCTCGACGTAGCGGCGCACCTCGGTGCCGAACAGCTCGATGCTGCGGGTCATCCGGGCGTGGTCCAGGGTGCCCACCGCGTACTTGAGGTCGAAGCGGGAGGCGCCGAGCGCCGCCGAGGACCGGACGATCTTGCGCGCGACCGTCTCGGGCGAACCCACGAAGTAGGCGCCCTCCGGCCCGCACATCGCGTCGAACTCCGCGCGGGTCAGCGGGCCCCAGCCGCGCTCCTTCCCGATCCGGTCGTGCGTGTAGGCCTGGTGCGGGAAGAACTCCTCGCGCGCCTGCTCGTCGGTCTCGGCCACGTACCCCGGGGAGTGGAAGGCCACCGGCTGCGGCTGCTTGCCGAAGTGCTCGAGAGCCTGGCGGTAGTAGTCGGCGAAGGGTGCGAAGGCCGCCGGGCTGCCACCGATGATCGCGAAGATGACGGGCAACCCGTAGTGGGCGGCCCGGACCACCGAGTTGGGCGAGCCGCCCACGGCGACCCACGTGCGCAGCGCCCCGGCCTCGGTCTTGGGGTACACCTCCAGTCCCCGGATCGGGGCGCGCAGCCGGCCCTCCCAGTCGATCCGGCCCTCGGTGCGGAGCCGGTCGAACAGCTGCAGCTTCTCCTCGAACAGCGCCTCGTACTCGTCCAGCGGATAGCCGAACAGCGGGAAGGACTCGGTGAAGGAGCCACGGCCCAGGATGACGTCGGCGCGGCCGGAGGAGAGGGCGTCCACGGTGGCGAAGCGCTGGTAGACGCGCACCGGGTCGTCGGAGCTGAGCACCGTCACGGCGGAGCCCAGGCGGATCCGCTCCGTGACCGTGGCGATGCCGGCGAGCACCGTCTCGGGAGAGGAGACCGCGAAGTCCTCCCGGTGGTGCTCGCCGACGCCGAAGAAGTCCAGGCCCACCCGGTCGGCCAGCACGGCCTCGGCCACGATGTTGCGGATCACCTGCGCCCCGCTGAGCATCTGCCCGTCCGGCCCGGGATAGAGGTCGCCGAAAGTGTTGAGGCCGAGCTGGACGGTCATGCGGGGCTCCTCGTCGCGAGTTTTGTGGATATATCCATAAAAGCCGTCGGCGGGCATGCTTATTCCGGCGGCACCGCCGCGCTCGGGGCGCGGCTCAGCGGGTGAGCCACACCCAGGCGGTGTGCTTCTCGGGGCCGGGGACGCCGCTGACGATCCACGCGATGTCGTCGGTGGAGAGCGGGAACGGCGGCACCTCGTCCTGGTCGGCGGGCTCGAGCTCGTCCACGTGCTCGAGGCTCCACAGCTCGGCGAACACCTGGGTGGGACCGCGCCGGTCCACCAGCCGCTCGCGGATCTCCTCGGCGAGCTCGTCCAGGTGGTCCTGCAGGAAGCCGGCGAGTTCCGCCGCGAACTCCTCCGTCCCTTCCTGCCCCGGGTCGAGCTCCCACGTCCGCCGCACGACCGCCAGGACCTCGTCGTCGCCCAGGGGGGCGCCGTCCCGGCGCGGGTCGGGCGCCTCCGCCGGGGCCGGCTCGCCGGCGGCGACGGCCAGGAAGCGCTCCTGCAGGACGAACAGCGCCGCCACGGTCATGAGGTCGTCCACGCGCCCGCCGGCCCCGGGCCGTTCCGGGGCGGCGGCGTCCTCCGGGCCGCCCGGCAGGGCGACGACACCCTCCCAGCAGTGGCGCACCCAGGCCCAGACGCGCCCGGCGTCGGCGGAGCGGATCGAGGACGGGCGCCACCCGGCGGTCGCCGCGCGCCACCGCGCGTCCAGGGCCGGCTCGCCGGGCGCGGTCGCGGAGGGGCCGGTGGGTTCGTGGGGCTCGGGGGCGGGATGGCTGAACACGTGCTGCTCCTGGGTCGGGCGGGAGGGCGCGGCGGCCGCGCCCCCGGCCCAGCGTAGGCCGTGGGCAGGTACGGGAAGGACACGCCCGAGCCCTCGCAGGCGCCGGGCCCCGCCCGGCGTGCGGACGGGGCCCGGCGCCTGCCCGGTGGGCGGTGCTCACGGCTCGGGGTGCACCACCATGGCGGAGCCGCCGTAGCCGCGCTCGGTCTCGGCCGCCGCCTCGAAGCGGCCGTCGCCGAGGATCCGGATGGCGGAGGCGTTGCCGATCCACTGGCGCGGGGGCGGGACGAGCTCGTGGCCCAGTCCGCTCAGCTGCCGGCCGACCTCGGAGTCGGCCAGGCCGAGGTCGACCTCCGCCCGCCCGTTGCGGGAGCTCAGCCGGGGCGCCGCCACGGCGTCGACGAGGGCGCGGTCCCGGTCGACGTGCTCGGTGATGATCTGGGCCACGGTGGTGATGATGGTGGCGCCGCCGGGAGTGCCGACCGACATCCACGGCTCCCCGTCCCGCAGGATGATCGTCGGGCTCATCGACGAGCGGGGCCGCTTGCCCGCGCCCGGGAGGTTCGGGTCCGGGACGCCCTCGGTGACGGGCGCGAAGCTGAAGTCGGTCAGCTCGTTGTTGAGCAGGAACCCGTGCTCCGGGACCGTGATCCCGGAGCCGCCGGTCTGCTCGATGGTGAGGGTGTAGGAGACCACGTCGCCCCACCGGTCGGCCACGTTGAGGTGGGTGGTCGAGACGCCGCCGACGGGCTCGGGCTGACGGTCACCGGGCGTGCCGCAGGCGGTGTACTCCCCGTCGGGCTCGCCGAAGGGGATCGGCCGGTCCTGGGCCGCCGCGGGGTCGAAGAGGCAGGCGCGCTCGTCGGCGAACTCCTGGCTCGTGAGCTCCGCCACGGGCACGCCCTCGACGTCCCCGATCCACCGGTTGCGGTCGGCGAAGGCGGTGGCCGTGGCCTCCGCGAAACGGTGCAGGTACTGGGCCTCGGAGACCTCGGCGAGCCCGGTCCCGGTGCGCTCGTCGTAGGCCTCGAGCAGGTTCAGGGTCTCGGCCACCGTGATCCCGCCGGAGCTGGGCAGGCCCATGCCGTAGACGTCCAGGCCGCGGTACTCGGTGTGGGTGGGCTCCTTGAGCAGGGCCTCGTAGGATCCCAGGTCCTCCGGGGTCAGTTCACCGGGGAGCACCTCAACGCCCTCGGCGGTGGCCGGCTCCCGGCTCGCGTCGACGATCGCCGCCCCGATCGACCCGTCGTAGAAGACGCCGGTGCCCTCGTGCCGGATCGTGCGGTAGGTCCGGGCGAGGTCGGGGTTGCGGAACACGTCCCCGACCGCCGGCGCCTCGCCGTCGCGCAGGAAGAGCTCGGCCGTCTCGGGGAACATCCGGAAGCGCTCGGCGTTCTGGGCCGTCTGCTCGTGGAAGTTCTCGTCTACCGTGAAGCCGCGGGCGGCGATCCGCTCCGCGGGCCGCAGCAATCGGTGCAGGTCCATCGTGCCGAACTCCTCGGCGGCCGTCTCCCAGGTGGCCAGCGTCCCCGGCACCCCCACGGACGCCCCTGAGCTGACCACGGTGGCGAAGTCGAGGGGCTCGCCGTCCTCGCCCAGGAACTCGTCCTCGGTGTAGGTCGCCGGGGCGGTCTCGCGTCCGTCGATCGTGCGGACCTGACCGGTCTGCGCGCTGTAGTGGACGAAGAACCCGCCGCCGCCGATGCCCGCGGAGTACGGCTCGGTGACGCCCAGGGCGGCGGCCACGGCCACGGCGGCGTCCGCGGCGTTGCCGCCCCGCTCGAGCACGTCGATGCCGACCTGGCTCGCGAGGGGGTCCACGGAGGAGACCGCGCCGCCGCCACCGGTCATGGTGGGAACCTTGGGCAGCTCGGCGGTGACGGGCGAACCCCGGCCCCCGTGCTGCCGATCGTCGTGCGCGACGGCCGCGGAGCCGCCGAGCACGGTGCCGGAGACGCCGAGCGCTCCGGCCAGACCCAGTGCGAGGTACCTCAGGGATGCGCGCATGGGCTCAGCCTGGCACCGGGGGTCCGTCCCCACCAGGGGCGGGCCCTACATTTCGGCCGGTGGCGCCGGCGTGCCCAGGCCGGGCGAGGACGCGACGAGCCGGTGCACCACCGTCTCGGCGTCCGTCGAACGGTTGCCGAAACGGTGCATCGTGACGGACACGGCCTGCTCGGCGAGGAACGGCAGCATCTCCACGCGCGAGGCGCCGACCACCGGGCCGGAGAGCACCGCGACCTCGGGCCGCCCCGCGAGCGCCTCGGCGAGGCCGGCCGCGGTGCCCACCACCCGGATCCGCCCGGCCCCGCTCGGGTCGGACCAGTCCGCGGCGACCCGGGCGAACGCCTCGTCCCCGCATGGGTCCAGCACGGAGCGGAACAGCCCCCGCACCTCGGCGGGGACCTCCGCCGCGGGGGCGAGGACAGCGCGCGCCCCGGAGCGCACCGCGGCGAGGCCCGCCCGGGCCACGTCCGTGAGCGGGGCGTCCTGGGCCGCGCGCACGACGACGTCGCGCGGGCGGTAGCGGAACAGGTTGGCCTCGGACTGCAGACCGGTGGGGTCGTGGGCCCGGCCGAACTCCCGGTCCCACCACGCCTGGTCCTGCTCGGCGCAGGCCGTCAGCCAGGCGGCGTCCGCCTCGGGCACGAGGGGACGGAGTTCGGCGAGGTGGTGGGCGACGGAATCGGAGAGCTCGGTGCCGGCCTCCGCGGGCGGGGTCCGCTCGAACGGCGCCTTCTGCCACGAGCCGAGCTGGACCAGGTAGTTCGGCCCGCCGGCCTTGGCGCCCAGGCCCACCGAGGACTTCTTCCAGCCGCCGAAGGGCTGGCGCTGGACGATGGCCCCGGTGATGCCGCGGTTGACGTAGAGGTTGCCCGCCGCGACGAGCTCCAGCCAGGTGCTCACCTCGTCGGGGTCCAGGGCGTGCAGCCCGGCGGTCAGCCCGTACTCGACCGCGTTCTGCAGCTCGATCGCCTCCCGCAGGTCCGCGGCCTCCATCAGCCCCAGGACGGGGCCGAAGCACTCGGTGCGGTGGAAGAAGGAGCCCGGAGCCACCCCCGTCCTGATCCCGGGCCGCCACAGCCGCCCGGTGTCGTCGAGCTGCCGCGGCTCGAGCAGCCACTGCTCCCCCGGGTCGAGGCGGGTCAGGGCGCGGTGCAGCTTCTCGCCGGGCTCGGCGATCACCGGGCCCACCGAGGCCTGCAGGTTCTGCGGCCAGTCCACGACCATGGAGGACGCGGCGTCGAGCAGCTGCCGGCGGAACCGCGCGGACTCCGCCACGCTTCCCACGAGGATGCCCAGGGAGGCGGCCGAGCACTTCTGCCCGGCGTGGCCGAACGCACTGGTCACCAGGTCCCACACCGCCCGGTCCCGGTCCGCGCTGGGCGTGACGACCAGGGCGTTCTTGCCCGAGGTCTCCGCGGTCATCGGCCGGCCCGCCCGCCAGGACTGGAAGAGCCGGGCCGTCTCGTAGGCGCCGGTGAGGACGATGCGGTCCACCCCGGGGTGGGAGACGAGGGCCTGCCCCACCTCCCCCTCGACGGAGTCGACGAGCTGCAGCACGTCCCGCGGCACGCCGGCCTCCCACAGCGCCTCGACCACAGCAGTCGAGCAGCGCCGGACCTCCGGGGCTGGCTTGTGCAGCACTGCGGCGCCGGCGGCCAGGGCCGCGACCGTGGACCCGGTGGGGATCGCCAGCGGGAAGTTCCACGGCGGGGTGACCAGCACGAGCCGGTCCGGGACGAACCGGGCCCCGTCCACGGTCTCGAGCTCGAGGGCGCGGCGGGCGTACCAGCGGCAGAAGTCGATCGCCTCCGAGACCTCGGGGTCCGTCTGCCCCAGGGTCTTGCCGGCCTCCGCACCGGCCACGGCGAGCAGGTGCCCGCGGCGGGCGGCCAGGACGTCGGCCGCCCGGTTCAGGATCTCCGCGCGCTCGCGGGCGCCGCGGGCGTGCCACCCCTCGGCGGCGTCCCGGCCGGTGCGCACGAGCCGCTCGACGTCCTCCGCGCCGACCGGGCCGGGCACGGGCAGGGCCTCGTACCACTGCCGGTCCGTGATCCGGGCGGCGATCTCGTCCGCCCACGTCTGGTTCGCGGGCACGGACACGTCCGTGTCCGGCTCGTTGCGGAAGGGCTCCTCCAGCGGCAGGTGCGCGGACCCGGCGCCGGGAGCGGTGCGGTCCTGGGCGCGGGCGGGGGCCGGGGCGGCGTCCTGCCGCGGGTCCAGCGCCTCGAGGGCGGCGCGGAAGCGCTGCTCCTCCCGCGCGAAGACCTCGTTGTCCGGGGCCAGCTCGAAGATCCCCGACATGAAGTTCTCGTGCGAGGCGTTCTCCTCGAGCCGTCGCACGAGGTAGGACACGGCCACGTCGAACTCGGCCGGGCGCACGGCGGGCACGTAGAGCAGCAGCTGCCCGACGTCGGCGCTCACGGCCCGGGCCTGCTCGACCGCCATGCCCTGGAGCATCTCGAACTCGATCCGGTCCGTCACTGCGCGGCGCTCCGCGAGCAGGCGGGCGAAAGCGATGTCGAAGAGGTTGTGCCCGGCCACCCCCAGCCGCAGCCCCGTCATCCGCCCGGGCACCAGCAGCCAGTCGAGGACCCGCTTGTAGTTGGTGTCGGTCTCCTGCTTGCTGCTCCACGTGGCCAGGGGCCAGCCGTGCAGCTCGGCGTCCACGCGCTCCATGGGGAGGTTCGCGCCCTTCACGAGCCGCACCTTGATCCCCGCGCCCCCGGCCTCGACCCGCGCGGCGGACCACACCGAGAGCCGCCGGACCACCGAGAGCGCGTCCGGCAGGTAGGCCTGGACCACGATCCCCGCCTCGAGGCCCCGCAGCTCCGGGTGCCCCAGGAGGCGGGTGAACACCTCGGTGGTCAGGTGCAGGTCGGAGTAGACCTCCATGTCGAGATTGATGAACTTGCTCCCGGCCGGGGCCTGGGCGGCGGCGCGGTAGACGGGCAGCAGCCGTTCGACGACCTTCGCCACGGTCCCCTCGAAGCCCCAGTGGGACAGCTGCGGGACCACGGAGGAGACCTTGACGGACACGTAGTCGACGTCGTCCCGGTCCAGCAGCGCGGCGGCGTCGGCCAGGTGCTTGTCCGCCTCCTCCTCGCCGAGGACCTCCTCGCCCAGCAGGTTGATGTTGAGCCGGTGGCCCTGAGCCGTCAGCCGCTTCACGGCCCGCCCGAACGGCTTGGGGCGCGCGTCGACGATCATGTGGCCCACGAGCTGGCGGAGCCTGGTCCGGGCGGCGGGGACGACCACCCGGGGTGCCGAGGCCGAGAGGGCGGCCCCGAGCCGGATCTGGGCACGGTCCGCCGCGGGCATGGTGCGGGGCACGATCTCGGCGAGCGCGTGCAGGGCCTGCGCGGCGGCCCGCACGTCCTCGGTGCGCACCACCCGGTCCACGAAGCCGACGGTGAACTCGAGCCCGTGGGGGTCCTGGAGGACGGTGGCGAGCCGGTCGGCGGCGCCGTCGCGGTGCCGCCGGCCCTCGGCGGCGCGCGTGAGCCACTCGCGGACCAGGGCGACGGCCTCGTCGGCCAGGGCACGGGAGTCGGGGACGGACGGGGCGTCGGCGGTCATGGCGGCACACTCCTGGAGGCTCCACCCGGCAGCGGTGCCGAGGCACTCCCCCGGCCACCGGCCGCGTCCACCGGGCGTCAGGCTGGCCGGTGAGTCCACGCTACGGCCGGAGCGGCCGCGGCGGAAGAGCCCTATCCGCCCGCCTGCCGCAGGATGTCCGTGGCGAGCCGGCCCAGGACCGCCCGGTGCGGGGCGAGCATGGCGTACCAGTAGGCGCGGCCGGTCGCGCCCGCCGGGCGGAAGACCGTTGTCTGGCGGTAGACGAGCGCGCCGTCCGGCCCCGGTTCCAGGCAGATGTCCAGCCAGGCGTCCCCCGGCATCCGCACGACGGACCGCAGCCGGAGCCGCCTCGGCGGCTCGAGGGCCTCGACCGTCCACCAGTCCAGGCGCTCCCCGGCCGCGAGCCGGTCCGGGTCCTCGCGGTGGCGCAGCCTCCCGGGCGGCAGGCCCAGACGGTTGGCCGTGGCGCGAGCGGCCCAGACGCGGTCGGTGCTGTACCAGCCGCGCTCGCCGCCGATGCCCTCGACGACCGCCCACACCGCGTCCCGGTCCGCCGTGGTCGTGCGCTCCACGGTGTCGACGTAGAAACCCCGCGTCCGTGCCATGCCCCTATCCAAGCACGGGCTCCGGGCCCGGGCGAGGGGCCGGGCTGCAGGGCCGGGCTGCAGGGACGCCGGCGATCGTACGCGGCCAGGGCACGGCCGGGCAGAGCGCGGCCGGCCGCGGCGCACGGCGGTCCGGCCCGGACGGGGCCGCTCTGCTCAGGCCGGGTGGACCCCGAAGCGTGCGAGGTGCTCCAGCAGGCCGTCGGTGGTCTCGAGCCCCGGCAGCTCCTCCGGGGCGGCCCAGCGCACGGCGTCGGCGTCGTCACCGGGACGGAGCATCCCGCCCAGGAACGTCGCCGCGACGTCGTGCACCTCGTACACGAGGCCCGGACCGCCGGGCACGTACACCACGCCCAGCTCGCGCTCCGCGCGCACCCGGGCGCCGGTCTCCTCGAAGGCCTCCCGGACGGCGGCCTCGGCCACGGTCTCACCGGGCTCCACCCGGCCGCCGGGCACGCTCCAGCGCCCGCGCTGGGGTTCGGTGCCCCGGCGGATCAGCAGCAGCCGGCCGTCCGCGTCGACGACCACCGCCGCGGCGGCCCGGACGATGCGCATGCCCCGACCCTATCCGGGGTCCGGCCCCGGCGGTCCCGGCGGGGCGCGAGTAGAGTGCGAGTGCCGCCGTGCACACCGCCGACCCACCGGAAGGGCCACCCGTGACCGACTCCGTCCTCTCCCGTCTGCACGACCCCGCCCGGAAGGGCTTCGCCAGCGACAACCACGCGGGCGTCCACCCCGAGGTGCTCCAGGCCCTCGCCACCGCCAACGGCGGCCACGTGGGCGCCTACGGCGCGGATCCCTACACCGAGGCGCTGCAGGACGTGGTCCGCCGGCACTTCGGGGAGCAGGCGGAGTGCCATCCCCTGTTCAACGGCACCGGCGCCAACGTCGTGGCGCTCGCGGCGATGACCGACCGCTGGGACGCCGCGATCTGCACGGCCACCGCCCACGCGCACGTGGACGAGTGCGGGGCCCCCGAGAAGGTCGCGGGCGTGAAGATGCTGGCCGTGCCCACTCCGGACGGGAAGCTGACCCCGGAGCTGATCGATCGGGAGGCGCATGGCTTCGGCTTCGAGCACCACGCCCAGCCGCGGGTCGTCACCGTCACCCAGTCCACCGAGCTCGGCACCGTGTACACGCCCGAGGAGCTGCGCGCGGTCTGCGAGCACGCGCACGGCCTGGGCCTGACGGTCCACCTGGACGGCGCCCGGCTGGCCAACGCGGCCGCGGCCCTGGACGTCCCGCTGCGGGCCCTGACCACCGACGCGGGCGTGGACGTGGTCTCGTGGGGCGGGACCAAGAACGGGCTGATGGGCGCGGAGGCCGTCGTGGTGCTCACCCCGGACGCGGTGCGCCAGCCCCGGTTCGTGCGCAAGCTCTCGACCCAGCTGGCCTCGAAGATGCGCTTCGTGTCCGCGCAGCTGCTCGCCCTGCACACGGGGGACCTGTGGCTCGAGGCGGCCCGCCGGGCCAACGCGATGGCCCGGCGCCTGGCGGCCGGGATCGCGGAGGTCCCCGGCGCCCGGGTCACGCAGACCCCCGAGGCCAACGCGGTCTTCGCGGTGCTCCCGGCCGGGACCACCGCCCGGCTGCAGGAGCGCTGGCCGTTCTACGTGTGGGACCCGGCGGTCGGCGAGGTCCGCCTGATGTGCTCTTGGGACACCACCGAGGAGGACGTGGACGGGTTCGTGGCCGCGCTGCGGGAGGACATGGTCGCCGCCGCCCACTGAGCCCGGCGGGCCCGACGGGCCGTGGTGGGGTCACACCGGGGTGACGTAGGCCCCGGAGATCCCCCCGTCCACCAGGAACGTGGCGGCGTTGACGAACGAGGCGTCGTCGCTGGCCAGGAACGCGACCGCCGCGGCGATCTCCTCGGGCTCCGCGAACCGCCCGGCCGGCACGTGCACGAGCCGGCGCTGGGCCTGCTCCGGGTCCGCGGCGAACAGCTCCTGCAGCAGCGGTGTGTTGACCGGGCCGGGGCACAGCGCGTTGACCCGGATCCCCTCCCGGGCGAACTGCACGCCCAGCTCCCGGCTCATCGACAGCACGCCGCCCTTGGACGCGCTGTAGGAGATCTGGGAGGTCGCGGCGCCCATGACGGCCACGAAGGAGGCGGTGTTGACGATCGAGCCCTTCCCCTGCTCCCGCATGTACGGGATGGCGTGCTTGCAGCAGTGGAAGACGCTGGTGAGGTTGACCTCCTGCACCCGCCGCCACGCGTCGAGGCCGGTGTCCAGGATCGAGCCGTCGTCCGTCGGGTTGATCCCGGCGTTGTTGAAGGCGATGTCCACGGACCCGTAGGCCTCGTGGGTCGCCGCGTAGAGCGCGATCACGTCCGCTTCGTCCGCCACGTCGGTGCGCACGAACAGCCCTCCGACCTCCTCGGCGGCGGCCTTCCCCGCCGCGGGGTTCAGGTCGGCGACGACGACGTGCGCGCCCTCGGCGGCGAGGCGTCGCGCCGCGGCGAGACCGATGCCGCTGGCCCCTCCCGTGATGACGGCGCTGCGGCCGGCCAGGCGGCGGGCGTTGACCTCCATGGGTTCTCCTTCGGTGGTGGGCGGGTCCCCGGGGACGGGATGAGAGGGGTGCTGGGGCGCCGGCCGGCGGTGTCAGCCGGTGGCGAGGAACACGTTCTTGGTCTCGGTGAACGCCTGCGGGGCGTCGGGGCCGAGCTCCCGGCCGAAGCCGGACTGCTTGAAACCGCCGAACGGCGTCCAGTAGCGCACCGAGGCGTGCGAGTTGACGGAGAGGTTCCCGGCGTCGACGGCGCGGGACACCCGCAGCGCGCGTCCGACGTCGCGGGTCCAGATGGAGCCGGACAGCCCGTACTCGGTGTCGTTGGCGATCCGGACGGCGTCCGCCTCGTCCTCGAAGGGCACCACGGCGAGCACGGGGCCGAAGATCTCCTCCCGGAACACCCGGGAGTCCGGGGACGGGGTGAGCACGGTCGGCGGGAACCACCAGCCGGGGCCGTCGGGGGCGGTGCCGCGGAAGGCGACCGGGGCGTCGTCGTCGAGGAACGAGGCCACGGAGTCCCGGTGCGCGGCGGAGACGAGCGGTCCCATCTGCGTGTCCTCGCGCCACGGGTCCCCGCAGGCGAAGTCCCGCACGGCGGGCTCCAGCAGCTCCAGGAACGTCTCCAGCACGGAGCGCTGGACGAGCACCCGGGAGCGGGCGCAGCAGTCCTGGCCCGCGTTGTCGAGGGCGCCGGCGGGGGCGGACGCTGCGGCCCGCTCCAGGTCCGCGTCGGCGAACACGATGTTGGAGTTCTTCCCGCCCAGCTCCAAGGTCAGCCGCTTCACCTGGTCGGCGCACCCGGCCATGATCCGCCGGCCCACCTCGGTGGAGCCGGTGAACACGACCTTCCGGACATCCGGGTGGGTCACGAAGCGCTCCCCCACCACCGAGCCCTTGCCCGGCAGCACGGTGAGCACGCCCTCGGGCAGCCCCGCCTCCAGCGCCAGCTCCCCGAGCCGGATCGCGGTCAGGGGGGTGAGCTCGGCCGGTTTGAGCACCACCGTGTTCCCGGCGGCGAGCGCCGGGGCGAAGCCCCACGCGGCGATCGGCATCGGGAAGTTCCAGGGCACGATCACGCCCACCACGCCCAGCGGTTCGTGGAAGGTGAGATTGACCCCGCCCGGGGCGGGGATCTGCTGTCCCGAGAGCCGTTCGGGCGCCCCGGAGTAGTAGCTCAGCACGTCCCGGACGTTGCCCGCCTCCCAGCGGGCGTTGCCGATGGTGTGCCCCGCGTTGCGGACCTCCAGGCGGGCGAGGTGCTCGAGGTCGGCGTCCACGGCGTCGGCGAAGCGGCGCAGCAGCCGGGCCCGGTCCGCGGGCGCGACGGCGCGCCAGGTCCCGAACGCCTGCCGGGCCCGTTCGACGGCCGCGTCCGTCTGCTCGAGGGAGGCCAGCTCGACGGTGCCGACGAACTCCTCCGTGGCGGGGTCGATGATCCGGGTGGTGGTCATGGGATGCGGGTGTCCTCTCGCTGTGGAGCGTGCTCGGCCCGTCCGGTCCCCCCGGGGCGGTCCTGCCGGGCGCGGTGCTGCGCCCAGCCGTGCGCCACGCGGACGAAGCCCTCGAAGAGGCGGGGGTCCTTGCGGTTCTCCTCGGGGTGGAACTGCACGCCGAGCGTCCAGCCGCCCTCGGTGGTCTCGACGGCCTCGACCGTCCCGTCCGCGGCGCGGGCGGTCACCACGAGTCCCTCGGCCACCGTCTCCAGGGCCTGGTGGTGGTAGCAGGGGGACTCCGCGGTCTCGCCGAGCAGCTCGCGGCAGCGGCTGCCCGGCTCGGTGGTGAACTCGACCCGCCCGTACCGGCCGGGCCCGGGCTGGTACCGGGCGGCGTTCTCGTTGACGTCGGGCAGGTGCTGGATCAGCGTGCCGCCGAGCGCCACGTTGAGGATCTGGGCGCCGCGGCAGATCGCGAACAGCGGCAGCCCGCGCTCGAGCGCCGCCCGGGTCAGGGCGAGGTCGTGCTCGTCGCGCGAGGGCTGGGACGAGGTCAGCTCGTGCCGCTCGGCGCCGTAGAACCGCGGGTCCACGTCCACTCCGCCGATGACGACCAGCCCGTCCACCAGTTCCAGCACGCTGGGATCGGCGCCCACCGGGGGCAGCAGCAGGGGCGTGCCCCCGGCCGCGGCGACCGCCTCCACGTACGCGCCGGGGACGATCGCCGCCACGGAGCTCCAGACCCCCCAGGAGCCCTCCTGGTAGTAGGTCGTCAGGGCGATCCGCGGCCGGTACCCGGTGCCGCCCGGCTCAGAGGCGCTCGAAGCCACGGCGCAGCTCCCAGTCGGTGACGGCGGCCTGGAAGGCCGCCAGCTCCACGTCGGCGTAGTGCACGTAGTGCTCGACGACGTCCTCCCCGAACAGCTCCCGGGCCGGCTCCGAGCCGGCCAGCAGGTCCCGGGCCTCGCGCATCGTCGAGGGCACCACGGGGGCGTCGGACTCGTAGGCGTTGCCCTCGGTCATCGGCTCGAGCTCGAGCTCCTGCTCGATGCCGTGCAGCCCGGAGGCCAGCATCGCGGCCAGCGCCAGGTACGGGTTCACGTCGCCGCCGGGGAGCCGGTTCTCCATCCGTGCGCTCGCGCCGCTGCCCACGAGGCGCACGGCGCAGGACCGGTTGTCCACGCCCCAGGCCACCGACGTGGGGGCGAAGCTGCCCTCGACGAAGCGTTTGTACGAGTTGATGGTGGGGGCGTAGAACAGCGTGAACTCGCGCATGGTGCGCAGCACCCCGGCGATGAAGTGGTCGTAGGTGCGGGACCGGGCGTCCCGCTCGCGGTCCCAGAAGACCGGTTCGCCGTCCGGTCCGCGCAGGGACATGTGGATGTGGCAGGAGCTGCCCTCGCGCTCGTTGGGCTTGGCCATGAAAGTGATGGACTTCCCCTGCTGGTGGGCGATCTGCTTCGAGGCCAGCTTGTAGACCACGTGGTTGTCCGCGGTGACCATGCCCTCGTCGTAGCGGAACGCGATCTCGTGCTGGCCGAGGTTGCACTCGCCCTTCGCGGACTCCACGGTCAGCCCGGCCGCGTACATGGCGTTGCGGATCTCCCGCAGCAGCGGCTCGACCCGCTGGGAGCCCAGCACGGAGTAGTCCACGTTGTACTGGTTGGCCGGGACCAGGTTGCGGTAGCCGGCGTCCCAGGCGTCCTCGTAGCTGGTGTTGTAGACGCAGAACTCCAGCTCGGTGCCGGTGACCATGGTGAAGCCCATGTCCCGGGCGCGGTCGAGCTGGCGGCGCAGCATGGACCGCGGCGACATGGGGATGGGCTGCCCGCCGTGGCCGGTGAGGTCGCACTGGATCAGGACCTGGCCGGGGTTGTGCGGCATCAGCCGGATCGTGTCCAGGTCCATGGCGAACTCCATGTCCCCGTAGCCCGAGGACCAGCTGCTGATCGAGTAGCCGCCCACGGTGTTCATCTCCGTGTCCACGGCCAGCAGGTAGTTGCAGCCCTCGGCGCCCTCGTCGAGCACCGAGTCCAGGAAGAACTGCGCGTGGTTGAGCTTGCCCTGCAGCCGGCCCTGCATGTCGGTGAAGGCCAGGACCACGGTGTCCACGAGCCCGTCGGCGACGTGCTGCCGCAGCTGCTCGACGGTGAGCATCCGGTTGTTCCGCGGGTGCTGGGGCGTCTCGGTCATGGGTCCGGTCCTTCGTCGCTGGGATCGCTGAGGTCGCTGGGGTGGGAGGCGGGGAGTCAGTGCAGGTCCGCCTCGGCGGAGCGGATCTGCGCGAACTCCTCCTCGGGGGCGTGCCCCACGAGGCGGTGGCGGCTGTAGAACCAGTAGTACGCGAGGAAGACGACGAACACGAGAGCGGTGATGGACGCGGCGAGCACGTCGACCAGGAACGTCGCGACCACGGCCACGAGCGCGAGCACCAGGGCGATGCCGGTGGTGACCACGCCGCCCGGGGTGCGGTAGCCGCGCGGGAGGTCCGGCTCGCGCAGCCGGAGCACGATGTGGGAGAGGTTCAGCAGCACGTAGGAGACGGTGGCGCCGAAGACGGCGATGTTGATGAGCAGTCCGCCGTCGCCGGTCGCGGCCGCGAGCACGAAGCCGACGGTGCCCGGCACGATGAGCGCCACCCACGGGGTCTTGCGCCGGCCGGTCAGCGAGAGGAAGCGGGGCAGGTACCCGGCCCGGGAGAGGGCGAACAGCTGACGGGAGTACGCGAACATGATGGAGAAGAAGCTCGCCACCAGCCCGGCCAGGCCCGCGTAGTTCACGACGGCCGCCATGACGCTGTCCGCCCCGGCGACCGTGCGGATGGCCTCCGGCAGCGGATTGTCCGAGGTGCTCATCGCCTCCGACCCGGCCGCCCCGGGCACCAGGACCAGCATGAGCGCGCCGGAGACCAGCAGGAAGCCCATGGCCACGATGATCCCGCGCGGCATGTCCCGGCGGGGGTCGGCCGTCTCCTCGGCGGCCAGCGGCACGCCCTCGATCGCCAGGAAGAACCAGATGCCGTAGACCAGGGCCGCCATCGCCCCGGCGTAGCCCATGGGCAGGAACGCGCTCGCCCCCACGGCGTCGTTCGGGACGATGTCGAAGAGGTTCGCGGTGTCGAAGTGCGGCACGAGCGCGACGACGGTCACTCCCAGCGCGAGGATTGCGACCACGGTGATCCCGAACATCAGCTTGAGCGCCTCGCCCACCCCGTACATGTGGATGCCCATGAACACCAGGTAGGTCACGAGGTACACGGGCCAGGAGTTGGTGATCCCGAACAGGCCCAGCGCCTCGATGTAGCCGCCGATGAACGTGGCGATCGCCGCCGGGGCCACGGCGTACTCGATGAGCACGGCCATCCCGGTGGCGAAGCCGCCGAGCGGGCCCAGGGCGCGGCGGGCGAACCCGTAGCCGGCCCCGGCCGTGGGCAGCGTGGAGGAGAGCTCGGCGAGGCCGAAGACCATGCAGGTGTACATCAGGCCCATCAGCACGAAGGCGATGAGCAGCCCGCCCCACCCGCCCTCGGAGAGCCCGATGTTCCAGCCGGAGAAGTCCCCGGAGATGACGTAGGCGATGCCCAGGCCGGCGAGCAGGACCCAGCCTGCGGCCCCGGACCGGAGCTGGCGGTGCTGGAAGTACTCGTCGGTGCGGGCGGGCTGTACTGGGGATTCGGGCATGGGACGATCCCTCCGGGATTCCACAAAGGTCTGAAAACAGACGTTTGGCGCGAGTGGTCACAGTCTGTGGGCTGCCCCGTGCGCCGTCAAGAGCCCGCGGCGCGGGTGCACCATCGCCGAGCGGCGCACGGGACCGCGTCGCGGTGGAGCCGGTCGGGCGGATGCCGCAGAATGGTGGGCATGAACCAGACCAGTGCATCGACCTCTTCCCGTTCCGACTCCCAGGGCTCCGGGCCGGGCCGTTCGTGGGCGTTCATCGCCATCACGGCGGGCTTCCTCGTCTCCGCGGCGCTGATCATCGCGGTGGGCGTGGTCGCCATCGACCTCACCCACTAGGACCTCGGCCGGCCGTCCCGGCCGGCAGGATCGGCGCGCTGCCCGGACCGGGCGGCGCGCCGCTTTCGTCCTCGACGCCGCCCGGCACGGTGGACGGGATGCCGCCGGAGACGGTTCGGGGGCACGATGCCGGCGGTGGGTCCCGGGCTCTGCGGGTCGTGCTCCGTGCTCCGTGCTCCGTGACACGATGGGCGCACGTCGTACCGCAGGGAGGAGCGCCACCGTGAGCGATCCCGTCCGGCACCCGCGCATCCGGCCCGTGCGCCAGGGCAACGCCTTCGAGGAGGCCGTGGAGCGGATCCTCGACTCGATCCGGCTCGGCCTGTTCCGCCGGGGCGAGCGGCTCCCACCGGAGCGGGAGACCGCGGCGATGCTCGGGATCTCCCGCGCCACCCTGCGGGAGGCCCTGCACGAGCTCCAGGCCGCCGGGGTCCTGGAGGTGGTGCGCGGCCGGTACGGCGGGACCTTCGTGACCGGCCGCACCGCTCTGCCGGACGAGACCCTCCCCCCGGTGGACCCCGCGGACGTCGAGGACGTGCTCGTGTTCCGCGCCGTCGTCGAGCCCGCCGCGGCGGAGCTGGCCGCGGCGGCGTCCCTCAGCCCGGCCGCCCGGGAGCACCTCCTGGCGTGCCTGCGGCAGGTCGAGGAGAGCCCCCCGGAGGACTACCGCCCCGCCGACGCGCGCTTCCACATCGCGGTGGCCGAGCTGGGCGGCTGCCCCAGCCTGGTCCGCGCGGTCGCGGAGGTCCGTTCGCGGGCCAGCGACCTGCTGGACCGGATTCCCGTGCTGCCGGTCAACCTCGAGCACTCCGACCGCCAGCACCGCGAGCTCGCCGACGCCGTCCTGGCGGGAGACGCCCCCGCCGCCCGGGCCGCCTCCCTCGCGCACCTGGAGGGCACGGCCGCGCTGCTGCGCGGCTTCCTCGGGCACAGGGAGCCGCCCGAGGACGACGCCCCCGGCGACGACCGCCGCCGGGCATGACCCGCGGCCGCGCGCGGAGCGGGCGACCCCGGGGCGAGGTGTCTATACTCGTCCGCAGTGACACGGGGTGCCGGCGCCGAACGACGCACCGGCTGAGATGACACCCGTCGAACCTGATCCAGTTAGGACTGGCGAAGGGATGTCCTGCCGGGACCGGCCGCTGCCGTTCCCGCGTCTCCTCGCCCTGACCCCAGGGAGACCCATGCAGATCGCAGAACAGATCGTCCTCGTCACCGGCGGGGCGCGCGGCCTCGGCCGCAGCGTCGTCGAGGCCTTCGCGGGCCAGGGCGCGAAGGTCGTCGTCAACCACCGGACCAGCGCGGCGGCCGCGGAGGAGCTCGCGCAGCGGTACGGCCCCGACCGGGCGGTGGCCCTGCCCGCCGACGTCACCGACCCCGGGCAGGTGGGCGAGCTGCTGCGCGCCGCGCGGGAGCACTTCGGCTCCCCCGTCACCACGGTGGTGAACAACGCCCTGGCCGACTTCTCCTTCAACGGCGACGCCCGTTCCGGGGCCGAGGACATCCGCTGGGCGGAGTTCGAGGCCCAGTTCGCCGGCAGCGTCCGCGGGGCGCTGAACACCACCCAGCAGGCCCTGCCCGGCATGCGGGAGCGCGGCTTCGGCCGGGTGATCAACGTCGGCACCAACCTGTTCCAGAACCCGGTGGTGCCGTACCACGACTACACGGCGGCGAAGGCTGCACTGCTCTCCCTGACTCGCACCCTCGCCAAGGACCTCGGCGCGCACAACGTCACGGTCAACATGGTCTCCGGGGGCCTGCTGCGCACGACTGACGCGAGCGCCGCCACCCCGGAGGAGGTCTTCGACTACATCGCCTCGACCACGCCCCTGGGCCGGGTCACGACCCCGGCCGAGTTCGCCGACGCCCTCCTGTTCTTCGCCTCCCCGTGGGCGCGCTCGGTCACCGGGCAGAACCTGGTGGTCGACGGCGGACTGGTCCTCGACTGACGGGGGCCGCCGTGACCTCGCCCCGGCAGCTGCACCTCAACGCCTTCCTCTTCGGCGCGGGCCACCACCAGGCCGCCTGGCGGCACCCGGACTCCCCGCTGGAGCAGCTCGGGGACATCGCCCACTGGGAGCGCCTCGCCCGCACCGCCGAGCGCGGGCTCTTCGACGCCGTGTTCTTCGCCGACGGGCACAGCGCCGGCGACGTGGGGGACGGGCCCCGGTGGTTCCTCGAACCGCTGACGGCCCTGTCCGCCATTGCGCGCGCCACGGAGCGGATCGGACTGGTCAGCACCGTCTCGGCGACCTTCTGGACGCCGTTCCACGCCGCCCGCCTGCTGGCCTCGCTCGACCACATCAGCCGGGGCCGGGCCGGGTGGAACGTGGTCACCTCCATGTTCGACGCCGAGGCGCGCAACCACGGGCTGCCGGGGATCCCGCCGCACGCCGAGCGCTACGCGCGGGCGGCCGAGTTCATCGATGTGGCCCACCGGCTGTGGGACTCCTGGTCCGACGACGCCCTGGTCGGCGACCGGCACGGGCTGCACGCCGACCCCGAGCAGGTGACCCGCATCGACCACGCCGGCGAGCACTTCCGCGTGGACGGACCGCTGACCGTGCCGCGCCCGCCCCAGGGGCGCCCGGTCCTGTTCCAGGCCGGCGCCTCCGGGCCGGGACGGGACCTGGCCGCCCGGCACGCCGAGGCGGTCTACGCCGTGGCCTACGACCTCGAGAGCGCCCTGGCGTACCGCACGGACTTGTTGCGGCGGGTCGCCGCGGCCGGGCGGGACCCGGAGGGCGTGGCCGTCATGCCGGGTCTGGTCGCCTACGTGGGCTCCACGGAGGCGGAGGCCCGGGCCAAGCAGGCGGAGGTGGACGCCCTGCTGCCGGAGGAGCAGTCCCTGGCCCAGCTCTCCGCGTTCGTCCAGCAGGACTGCAGCGGCTGGGAGCTCGACGCCCCCGTCCCGGAGCTGCCGCCGCTCGAGCGCTTCACCGGGCCGCAGGGCCGCTACGCCACGATCCTGCGGATCGTGGCGGTCGAGCGGCCCACGGTGCGGCAGCTGCTGGGGCGGCTCGCCGCCGGGGGCGGGCACTGCACGGTCGTCGGCACCCCGGAGGCCGTCGCGGACCGGATGGAGCTGTGGTTCCGTTCGGGTGCGGCCGACGGCTTCAACCTGATGCCGCCCCGGCTGCCGGAGTCCCTCGACGACTTCGTGGACCACGTGGTCCCGGTCCTCCAGAGCCGGGGGCTCTTCCGCACCCGGTACACCGCGTCCACGCTGCGCGGCCACCTCGGGCTGCCCCGGCCCGGCTCCGGACGCCCCCCGGGGCCGGTCCGGCCCGTCAGAACAGCGCGGTCGCCCGCATGAGGGTCATCGTCACTCCGTAGGCGAGCGGGACCCCGACGAGGACCCAGCCCAGTGCCAGTCGTGCACGGCTCATGTCATGCCTCCTTCTCGAGGATCTCGGTGTCGGACGGTGCGGACCGGTGCTCGGGCTCGTGGTACTTGGCGTCCACCGGCTTGACCAGGAGGTTGGCGACGAAGCCGACGACCAGCAGTCCGACCATGGTCAGCAGCGCCGGCTGGTACGCCTGCGCCGTGAGCTCGCCGGGGGTGCCCTGGGCGTCGAGGAAGGCGTTGACGATGAGGGGGCCCGCGATGCCCGCGGCAGACCAGGCCGTGAGCAGGCGGCCGTGGATGGCCCCCACCTGGAAGGTCCCGAAGAGGTCCCGGAGGTACGCCGGCACCGTGGCGAAGCCGCCGCCGTAGAACGAGATGATGACGAAGGCCAGCAGCACGAACAGCAGCGTGGAGGTCGAGCCGAACAGCGCCAGCACGGTGTAGAGGACCGCCCCGACGCCGAGGTAGACCATGTAGATCCGCTTGCGGCCCAGGACGTCCGAGGTGGTGGACCACACGAAGCGCCCGCCCATGTTGCCGATGGACAGCAGGCCCACGAAACCTCCGGCCACGGCCGCGGTCACGAGGGAGGCGCCGTCCGCCTGGCGGAAGAAGTCCTGGATCATGGGGGCGGCCTGCTCGAGGATGCCGATCCCGGCGGTCACGTTGCAGAACAGCACGATCCACACCAGCCAGAACTGCCGGGTCCGGATCGCGTTGCGGGCCGAGACGTGGTTCTTGGTGACGAGGGCCTTCGACTTGACCTTCGAGGGATCGAACCCCTCGGGCTTCCAGTCCGAGGCAGGAACCTTGATCGTGAACGCGCCGAAGAGCATGTACGCGAGGTAGACGACCGCCAGAGTCAGGAACAGCTTCCCGACGGCGTCCCCGCTCGCCACCCAGCCCTCGGTGCCGGAGTTCGGGTCGTAGAAGGTGAGCAGGGCCGCGGAGAGGGGGCTGGCGATCAGTGCACCGCCGCCGAAGCCCATGATCGCCATGCCCGTGGCGAGGCCGGGACGGTCGGGGAACCACTTGATCAGCGTGGAGACGGGCGAGATGTAGCCGATGCCCAGGCCGATGCCACCGATGAACCCATAGCCCAGGTAGACGAGCCACAGCTGCTCGGTGAAAATGCCGAGCGCGCCCACCAGGAACCCGCCGGACCACAGCAGTGCCGCGGTGAACATCGCCTTGCGCGGCCCACCGGTGTCCACCCACGTGCCGAAAACGGCGGCGGACAGGCCCAGCATGACGATGGCGATGGAGAAGATGATGCCGATCTGGGTGAGGCTGGCGTCGAAGTGGGCCACCAGCGCGTTCTTGTACACGCTGGTGGCATAGGCCTGGCCGATGCACAGGTGCACCGCGAGGGCGGCCGGCGGAATGAGCCAGCGGTTGAATCCCGGTGGTGCCACCGAGTGCTGCCGATCAAGCCATCCCATGCCCCGACTCCTCATCTGCTGCGGACACTGTGCGGAGGATGCCTCCCGGACGCGTCTTCCACGTCGAGACCTGGCACCCCAGGGTGAAGCATGTCATATCAACGAGAAGAACGGGAAGCAAACTGCCGATCGACCCCACCGAGCCGGGTCGCTCAGCGGCCGCGCAGGGAGCGCCACGCACGCCGCCAGAAGGCGGCGAAGCCCTTCTCCGCCACGGTCCGCTCGAGCCGCTCGATCTGCCGGGACTGGGCCCGGACCACGTCCAGGAGCTCGAGCGCGAGTTCCTCGGCGGCGTCCAGCCTGCGGTGCAGGGCTCCGGCCTCCTGCGCGGCCGCCCGGCGCAGGTACAGCGGCAGACCGATCCCGTGCTCCGTGGTCCACTGCCTGAGGTGGCGGTCGCGCACCGCCACCTCGCCCCGCACGGCGGAGGTTCCGTCCGTCCGGTCCCCCGGCCCGGGCGGGCACGCCGGGAGCAGGCCCACGGTGAACGTCTCGAGGAAGCGGAGGGTGAACTCCCAGTCCGCCGCGGCGCCGAGGGTCTCGTCGTAGTCGCCCAGGACCCCGTGCACCGCCCGTCGGTACAGGAACGGGGAGTCGACCGCGGTGCGGTCACCGTCCAGCACATCGGTGAGGGTGAGCTGCTCCCGCCCCGGGCGATCGGGCGGGACGTCCTGGTCGGCCCGAGCACGGCCGTCGGCCGGTGCCGCGACCCCGTCGCCGGCCACGAGCCGGGCCCGGGTCGGCACCACGACCCCGTCGTCGGCCACGAGCGGGTCCTCGAGGTGGGCCACGGCGCGCTGCAGGAGTGTGGGGGGCCAGACCCCGGCGCTGTCGTGCAGGACGACGAGCTCCGACTCCCCCGCCCGCAGCCCGCGATTGGCGGCCGCCGCGAGGCCGAGGGGCCTGCGGTGGTGGAGGACCGTCACGCGCCCCGCGAGCTCCTCCCGCCGGGGCGCCAGGGCCTCGTCCACCTCGTGCGGATCGCCGCCGTCGTCGACGACGACCAGCAGCCAGTCGGTGAAGGTCTGCGCCAGGAGGTCGTCGACGGCGCCGCCGAGGCGCGCCGGAGCCTCGCGGTGGCGCAGCACGATCGTGACGGTGGGCCGCTCAGGCGGCATCTCGGGGACGGTGTACCGGCGACGGAGGGCGCGCACCACCGGCGCGCCGACCCCACGGGGCGCGGCCGCCGCTGTCGGCGCAGGCTGCGGCGGCCGCCCGCGGAGCGCCCCGGCCAGGTCGTCCCACCACCGGGCCGCCGCTTCCCGGACCGCCGGCTCAGCGTCCGCCAGTGCGGCACGCAGGGCGCCCCGGTGCGCCACGGCTTCGGTCGCCCACTGCTGGACGGCAGCGCGGGTGTCCCACGCCGCGTCCCCCGGGGTCAGCAGGCCGGCCAGGGGCACGACTCCGTCCACCAGTCCCCAGCGACCCAGGACGCCGTTCATGCTCAGTATGGAATATTTGTCCGGGCCCACGGGAAGCACGACAGCTCGCGCGGCCAGGCCGAGGGCCGCGCCGCGGAAGCACGTGGTCAGGACCCAGTCCGCCCGGACCGAGGCCTCGTCCGCCATCTCCGGACCCGCAAGGACGCGTTCGACGTCGCCCCGCAGCAGCGCGGCCACGTCCGCCGCGAACTGCTCGTCGGCCGGGCCACCGCCACAGGCCACGAGCGTCACCGTTCCCCCCGTCCGGTGCACCAGGGCGTCCAGCAGGGCGGCGAGCACCCGGGCGAGCTGTTCCGGCGGGAAAGGGCCGGCCGGTCGCACCACCGCGGCGACGATCCGCGGCGGCGCCACCGGCTCCTCCTGCTCGCGCTGCCGGTCGCCCGGCCCGTGCCGTGCCCCGTGCCGCTGCGTGGAGCCGTCCTGCGCGGGCGGTCGCGCGGGGGCAGGACGAGGCAGGAGGAGCGCGTCCTCCCAGCCGACGCGCAGGCCGGGGTGCTCGGGGCACAGCCGGCGGGCCACCGCCAGGGACGCCTCGTCCCGCAACCCGACGAGGGCGGCGGCCGGGAGCAGCCGGCGCACGGCCTCCTCCGGAAGGGTGCCGGGGTCGAGGGCCAGCCCGCTGATGACGAGGGGCCGGCCGGTCTGCGCGGCGGTCCGCGCCCGGTCGAGCCAGGGGACGAGCTGGGCGTCGTCCGTGGGGGCGTCCCCGCCGAGGCCCACCAGCAGGAACGCCTCCGCCGCGGGCCGCCCCGGAGGAGCGCCGCCCCCGGCGCCCGGGGGCTCCTCCCCGGGTGCCTCGAGCACCGGATCCGCCTCCGGGCCGACGAACCGGGCGTCGATGCCGCGCAGGGCGAGCTCCTCGAGGAGCCCGCGGAACTCGCGCTGCTCTCCCGTTCGGCGTCCCGGACCGACCGGCCCCGGGAAGACGTCGATGTGCATGACGGAACGGACCTCTCCTCGACCGATGCGGGCTCTCCCATTCTTCCAGCCGCATCCGCACCTGCTCCTCCCGGGCACGGACCGGCCGATCGCCAGGGCGGCCCCGCAGGGCCTGTCCAGAGGTGTGCGGTGTGCGAAGTTACAGGTCCGTACGAAATCGTCTTGCTCGCGCGCGGGCGGGTCCGCCACTGTGGAGGAGCACACCGCATCATCTCCGCCGGCGGCGCCGACCCGGAGGATCCAGCGCCCCAGGACCCCGCCACACTCTCGTATATTCCGATATGGACATATGGATGGTGGACGCGTGGCCGCTCCGGGATCCGGACCCCCGCTGCCGTCGCGGGCCGGCGATCCCCCGGCCGCGGAGGTCCCGCCCAGCCCGGTGCGGGAGACGTCGAGGAGCCCCACCATGTTGAACGCCGCCGTGATCAGCCCCCAGCCCATGACGCGCATCGCCATGCAGCGCGAAGCCGCCGAGCACCCCGAGCACGGCGTGCGGGTGCGTGCGGTGGCGGGGAACGTCCCGGACTTCCTGGCCGAGAACCCGGCCGAGGAGATGGTGGTCCTGCTGAGCCTGAACACCCTGGACGGCCGCAGCCTCGTGCAGAACATCACGGACCTCACCGCGCAGGAGCACACCGTGGTGATGCTGGTCCCGCCGGACGATCTCGCCCGGGTCCGGTCCGCGTTCGCCTGCGGGGCAGCGGGAGCCGTCGGCAAGTGGGAGCCCATCAGGACCGTGTTCCGGACCATGCGCCTGTCCCGGCAGCTGGGCCACTTCGTGAGCGACGTGCTCCAGTCGGCCCTGGCCGAGCTGCCCAGCAGGGCTCCCGCCAAGCTCTCCGCCCGGGAGCGCCAGGTCCTCGCGCTCTACGTGGACGGCCTTCAGGAGCAGGAGGTGGCCGGGCTGCTGGAGATCGCGGAGTCCACGGTGGAGGAGCACCTCAAGCGGATCCGCCGCAAGTACGCCGCGGTGGACCGGCCTGCCCGCACCAAGCTCGAGCTCTACAAGCGGGCCATCGAGGACGGCATCATCCCGCCCGTGCTGCCGCTCGCCTGAGTTCCGGGCCCGGTCTTCCCTCCGGCCGGGGACGGTCCTGCCGCACCGCATCCCGCCGGGCTGCCGCCCGGATCGTTGCGCCGGGACCGTTGTGCGGCGCCGAGGACGCTCCTAACCTGGTGGAAGCACCATCCCGCGCCGTTCCGCATCCTCCGCACCGGAACCCCAGGCCCGGCGGGGCCGGGCGCCCGGACCGCTCCGCGTCCGCCCGAGACCCGACCG
This sequence comes from Kocuria aegyptia, assembly GCF_039530085.1. NCBI lineage: Bacteria > Bacillati > Actinomycetota > Actinomycetes > Micrococcales > Micrococcaceae > Kocuria > Kocuria aegyptia. Next base: position 71,728 of record NZ_BAAAOA010000046.1, on the reverse strand, counting down.
GCATCGCCGGCGACGGTCCGCGCGCCGTCGTCGAGCACGAGCAGCAGCCCGGGGCCCCGTGCCCCGCCCAGAGGAAGCCAGTCCCATGAAGACCGTGGACCGCGGGGAGCCTGAGCAGCAGATCGCCCGAGAGCTGGAGAAGCTGCGGACCCGTCTGACTGGAACGCTCGTCGAGCCCGGCGACCCGCTCTACGACGAGGCGAGACGGGTCTGGAACGGCATGGTCGACGTGCGTCCCCGAGCGGTCGTACGGGCCGGCGCCGTGTCCGACATCGACCCGGTGCTGGCCGCCGCCCAGCACACGGAGCTGCCGCTGGCCGTCCGCGGCGGCGGGCACAACGTGGCCGGACACGGCACCGTGGAGGGCGGACTCGTCCTCGACCTCGGCGCGCTGCGGCGGGTCGAGGTGGATCCGCGGACCCGGCGCGTGACCGTCGAGCCGGGCGCGACCCTCGCCGACGTCGACCGCGCCACGGTCCCGCACGGGCTGGCGGTGCCCCTCGGCGTGGTGAGCGCCACCGGGGTCGCGGGACTGACCCTGGGCGGGGGCGTCGGCTGGCTGACGCGCAGCAACGGCCTGAGCCTCGACAACCTCGTGGACGCCGAGGTGATCACCGGGACCCGGGAGCACCTGCACGCCAACGCCGAGCACAATCCGGACCTGTTCTGGGGCATCCGCGGCGGGGGCGGGAACTTCGGCGTCGTGTCCTCCTTCACGTTCCGGGCCCGGGAGCTGCCCCCGTCCGTGCTGGGCGGGAGCCTCTTCTACGGGCGCGCGAAGTGGCGTGCGGCCCTGCAGGCGTTCGCCCGGTGGACGGTGAACCTGCCGGACGAGATGAACGGCATCGTCTCGATCCTCCGGCTGCCGCCCGGCTTCGGCGCGGGTGACGAGCCCGTGCTGATGATCGGCTTCGCCTGGATGTCGCCCGACCACGCCGAGGGCCTGCGCCTGGTCGAGCAGCTGCGGGCCGACGCCCCGCCGGACGAGGAGGAGGTCGGTCCCGTGCAGTGGACCGAGTGGCAGTCGGCCATGGACGAGCTCTTCCCGAAGGGGGCGCGCGGCTACTGGAAGAACGCCTCGTTCTCGCGCCTGGACGACGAGGTGGTCGACGCCCTGCTCGGCGTGGCCTCGGAGATCACCTGGTTCGGCACGGGCATCGACGTCCATCACATGGAGGGGTTCTTCGGGCGCGTGCCCGCCGGCGCCACTGCCTTCCCCAACCGGTCCGCGCGGTACTGGCTCAACGTGTACGGCTTCTGGACGGACGCCGCCGAGGACGCCCGCCTCACGGCGTTCGCCCGGAAGGCCCACGCCGCCGTGGAGCCGTTCGCCGACGCGGGCCTGTACGTGAACTTCCTCGGCGCCGAGCACGGCCCGGTCACCACGGAGGCGGCACGGCAGGCCTACGGGGAGCGGACGCACCGGCGTCTCGTCGAGCTGAAGAACCGCTACGACCCCGGCAACCTGTTCCGCCTCAACCACAACATCCTGCCGAGCACCGCGGACGCCACGGGGCGCGGCTGAGCCACCGGGGTCAGGGCGCGCCGAGCAGCCGCAGCACCGCCGCAGCGCCCGCCCCCAGGATCACGACCAGCAGGAACGGGGCCCGCAGCATCAGGGCCGCGCCCGCCACGACCAGCGCGCCCAGCCGGGCGTCGAGCACCAGGGCCTGGCCGGAGCCGAACGCGTTCATGACCACGAGCGCGGCGAGCAGGCCCACGGTGACGGTGCCCGCCATGCGCCCCACGCGCGGGTCGTCCAGGACCCGGTCCGGCACGAGGTAGCCGACGAGCTTCAGGGCGTAGGCGAGCGCGCACGCCCCGAGCACCCAGAACCACGTGCTCACGCCCCCGCCTCCTTCGCGCCAGGGCCGGACGCCGCACCGGGGCCGGACGCCGCACCGGGGCCGGACGCCGCACCGGCGCCGGATGCGGCCGCGCCGGCGCCGCGGGAGCGGCCCAGGAACGCGGCGACCACGGCGGCCACGAGGATCGGCAGCCCCGCCGGCAGCAGCGGGATGGTCAGAGCCGTGACGAGGCCGCAGACCACCGCGACCGCCACGGGCTCCCTGGCACTCAGCCGGGGCCACAGCAGGCCCAGGAACGCGGCCACGGCCGCGCCGTCCAGGCCCCACCGCGCGGGATCGCCCAGGGCGTTGCCCAGCAGGGCGCCCAGCACGGTGAACAGGTTCCAGAGCACGAACACGCCCAGGCCCGCGGTCCAGAAGCCCCGCCGCTCCTCGACCGGGTGGACCTGCGAGGAGGCTGCCGCGTTGGACTCGTCGATGGTCACGTGCGCGGCGAGGAGCCGGCGCCAGCCGCGCGGGCGGACGAGGGCGTTCATGCTCATCCCGTAGACGGCGTTGCGGATCCCCAGCAGCGTGGCGGCGCCCAGCGCCGAGGCGCCCGCCCCGCCGCCCGAGACCACGCCGATGAAGGCGAACTGGGAGCCGCCCGTGAACATGAGCGCGGACAGGGCGACGGTCTGCCAGAAGGTCAGTCCCGCCGCCACGGACAGGGCCCCGAAGGAGATCCCGTACAGCCCGGTGGCCACGGACACGGACAGCCCGATCCGGACCGCCGGCGAGGCCCGCCAGTCGACCGGGGCCGCGTGGCTCACGAGACGCCACCGGCCGCGACGGCGGCCGAGGACCCGCCCGCGCCCGGCCCGGGCTGCCCCGCGGCCACGGATTCGGCCACGGATTCGGCCACGGACCCGGCCTCGTGCGGGCCGGCCGCGGCGCGGCGCCCCTGGGCCGCGTCGAGCGCGTCCAGCGCCTGGACGAGGGCCAGGTGGGTGAAGGTCTGCGGGAAGTTGCCGGTCATCCGCCGGTGCTCGGGCGACCACTCGGTGGAGAGCAGCCCGAGGTCGTTGGCGCGGGACAGCACGAGGTCCACCAGCTTCCGGGCGCTGTCCGTGCGGCCCGAGCGCGCGTACTGGGCGGCCAGCCACAGGGACGCGCCGAGGTGCGGGTTGTCCTGGCCCGGGAAGCCGTCCACCCCGATGACCCCCGCGTACGCGTCGGGGTCATCGGGGTCGACCGGGCCCAGGACGTTGCGGTAGCGGTGGATGAGCCCGACCGGGTGGCGCAGCTCCTCCTCGATCCGCCGCACGGTCCCGAGCATCCGCTCGTCGTCGTAGGCCACGAAGCCCACCTGCGGCAGCTGCAGCAGGGAGGCGTCCACGGTCTTCGCCCCGTAGTACTGGACGAAGGAGCCGACCTCGGGGTCGTAGCCGCTGGTCCAGATCTCCTCGGCGAGCGCGTCGCGCAGCTGCTCCCACAGCTGCGCGTCGCCGGGCAGGCCGTGCACGCGCACGGCGTCCACGCCGCACTGGAGGGCCGCCCACATCAGCACGCGCGAGTGCGTGTAGTACTGCCGTTCGCCGCGCATCTCCCAGAGACCCTGGTCCGTGACCTCGTAGTTCTCCACGACCGAGCGCAGCATCGCCTGCTGCAGGGGCCAGGAGAGGTGGTCCTCCACGGCGCCGCGCCGGCGGAGCTTCTCGAACACCATCATGACGTGCCCCACGGCGTCCGACTGGTGCTGGCCCGCGGCACCGTTGCCCTCGCGGACCGGCCGGGAGCGCTCGTAGCCGGGCAGGTCGAGCTGGTGCTCGCGCCCCCGGCGCTCCCCGGCGATCCCGTAGATGTTCTGCAGGTCGTGCGGGTCGCCCGCCACGGCGCGCAGCAGCCAGTTGCGCAGCTGCGCGGCCTCCCGGTCGTGGTCGTGGTCGAGCATGACCTCGAGGGCCATCGCGGCGTCCCGCAGCCAGGAGAAGCGGTGGTCCCAGTTGCGCTCCCCGCCGACGACGTCCGGCAGGGACGTGGTGGGGGCGGCCACGAGCCCGCCCGTCTCCTGGTGCATCAGCGCCCGCACCACGAGCAGCGAGCGCCGGACCACGTCCGAGCGCCGGGCCACGGCGTGACCGCGCACCGGGACGATGTGCACCGGCTCGTCCTCCCCGTCGTCCGGCGGGGAGTACAGCCCGGACCACTCCTGCCACAGCTCCACGGTGCGGGTGAGCTGCTCGTTGACGTCGACGGGCGCCGGCGGCGTGCGGTGGGACGGGAAGTGGGTGAGCACGAAGTCCCGTGCCTGGCCGGCGGAGACCGTGAAGGTCCCGCGGTGGCGGCGCTCGTCGTCGTCGTCGGCGGACTCGGGCAGGGGCTCCCCGCGCAGCACGAGGGCGTCCGGGCCGGCCATGGCCACGAGCATGGGCGGGGCGGGGTCGCCGCCCTCCGGGTCCTCCTCCCCCTCGAAGCGGCTGACCCAGGGGACCACGGCGCCGTAGCCGAAGCGCACCCGCAGCTCGTGGTACATCTCGACCTCACCCGTGAGGCCCTCCACGCGGCGCACCACGTCCGTGCGGGAGGTCAGCGGGAGGAAGTCCGTCACTCGCACGGACCCGGAGTCCGTGACCCACACCGTCTGCAGCACGAACGTGTTCTCCACGTAGAACCGCTCGGCGACCTGGGCGCCGCTCTCCTCCTCGTCGAGGACCTCGCCGTCGGCCCCCTCCGCGACCGTGCACGCGGGGGCGAGCAGCCACCGCCCGTGGTCGGCCTCCCCGAGCAGGGCGCTGAAGACCGAGGGGGAGTCGAACCGGGGCGCGCACAGCCAGTCGATGGACCCGGTGCGGGAGACGAGCGGGCCCGTGCGCATGTTCGAGAGCAGGGCGTAGTCCTCGATCAGTGAAGCCATGCCTCAAGATTGGCACATCGCCGGGCCGCCCCGGACCGGGCGCTGGAGATATACCCCCAAGGGGTATATAGTGGCGGCAGGACGACCGAGGAGGAGCCATGACCCAGAGCCAGCCGCCGCACGGGTACACCCAGGACAAGGACGCGTACCTCAAGCGCCTGCGGCGCATCGAGGGCCAGGTCCGCGGGATCCACCGGATGGTCGAGGAGGACAAGTACTGCATCGACATCCTCACCCAGGTCTCCGCGGTCCAGTCGGCGCTCAAGGCCGTGAGCCTCGGGCTGCTGGACGAGCACCTGAACCACTGCGTGGTGGGCGCCGTCGAGGCGGCCCAGGAGTCCGGGGACGCCGCCAGCGTCGACGACAAGCTCCAGGAGGCGTCCGCGGCCATCGCACGCCTGCTCAAGAGCTGACCCGCCCCCGGGCGCACGCACCACCCCCGTTGAACGAGCCCCCGTCGAACGAACCCCCGAGGAGATCACCGTGCAGACCACCGTCAACGTTTCCGGCATGACCTGCGGCCACTGCGTCATGTCCGTCACCGAGGAGCTCACCGGACTGGAGGGCGTCGAGTCCGTCGACGTCGACCTCGTGGCCGGCGGGGTCTCCCCCGTGGTCGTGACGTCCACCCGGGAGCTGTCGGAGGACGAGATCGAGAAGGCCGTCGAGGAAGCGGGGTACAGCGTTGCCTGAGACCCGCACGCCCGTCCCCACCGAGGTTGCCGGTCCGCTGCGCACCCTCGAGCTCGAGATCACGGGCATGACGTGCTCCTCGTGCGTCAGCCGGGTCGAGAGGAAGCTGGGCAGGCTCGAGGGTGTCGACGCCTCCGTCAACCTCGCCCTCGAGACCGCCACCGTCCACGTGCCCGCGGGCGTGAGCGACGAGCAGATCGTCGGGACCGTCGAGCAGGCCGGGTACGGGGCCGTCGTCACGAACGCGCCCGGCGACGACGACGCCGCGGACCGCTCCGACGCCATGGCGAAGGTCGCCGGGCGCGAGGCGTCCTCGCTGCGCTCGCCCGAATCCCTGCGCCGGCGCCTCCTCGTGGCGGCCGCGCTCTCCGCCCCGGTGTTCGTGATCTCGATGCTGCCCGGCTTCCAGTTCCCGCACTGGGGCTGGGTGGTCGCGGCCCTGACCCTGCCGGTCGTCACGTGGGCGGCCTGGCCCTTCCACCGCTCGGCGGCGGTCAACGCCCGGCACCTGACCTCCACCATGGACACCCTCGTGTCCCTGGGCGTGTCCGCCGCGTACCTGTTCTCGCTGTGGAACCTGCTGCGCGAGCCCGCCATGACGGCCGGCGCGATGCCCGGCCACGCGATGGACATGAGCGGGCACCAGCTCTACTTCGAGACCGGCGCCCTCGTCACCGCGTTCCTGCTGCTGGGCCGCTACCTCGAGGCCCGCGCGAAGGCCCGCTCCGGCGAGGCGCTGCGCGCGCTGCTGGAGCTCGGCGCGAAGGACGCGGTGGTCCTGCGGGACGGCGTGGAGACGAACGTGCCCGCGGAGCAGCTGCGCCCCGGGGACCTGGTCGTCGTGCGCCCCGGGGAGAAGATCGCCGCCGACGGCGTGGTCGTGGACGGCCGCTCGGCCGTGGACACCTCCCTGCTCACCGGCGAGTCGCTGCCGGTGGAGGTGGAGGCCGGCGACGCCGTCACCGGCGCCACGATCAACACCAACGGCCGCCTGCTGGTCGAGGCGACCCGCGTGGGCGCCGACACCACCCTGGCCCAGATGGGCCGGATGGTGTCCCGGGCGCAGGCGAGCAAGGCCCCCGTGGCCCGGCTGGCCGACCGGATCTCCGGGGTCTTCGTCCCGGTCGTGCTGGTGATCTCCCTGGCCACGCTGGTGGGCTGGCTCGTGCTGACCGGGGACGTGCACGCGGCCTTCGTGGCCGCGGTGTCCGTGCTCGTGATCGCCTGCCCCTGCGCCCTCGGCCTGGCCACCCCCACGGCCCTGCTCACCGGCACGGGGCGCGGCGCGCAGCTGGGCATCCTGATCAAGGGCGCCGAGGTGCTCGAGGACACCCGCACCGTGGACACCGTGGTGCTGGACAAGACGGGCACCGTCACGAGCGGGCAGCTCTCCGTGGCGGCCGTGACGCCCGTGTCCCGGTACTCCCGGGACCAGGTCCTGGACCTCGCGGCCACCGTGGAGCAGCACTCCGAGCACCCCATCGCGCGGGCCGTGGCCGCGGCGACCCCGCACCGGTTCCCGGTCTCCGGGTTCGTCTCCGCCCCCGGCGGCGGCGTCCGCGCGCACGTGGCGGACGGGATGCACTCCCGCTCGGTGGTGGTCGGGCGCACCACCTGGCTGTCCGAGAACGGCGTGCGCCTGGACGGCGGCCAGCTCGATGCCCTGCGCCGCGCCCAGGAGGGCGGGGTCACCACGGTCCTCGTGGCCGTCGACGGTGCCCTCGTCGGCTTCGTCGACCTGCGCGACACCGTCAAGGACGACGCCCGCGAGGCGGTCGCGCGGCTCCGGGAGCTGGGCCTGCGGCCCATGCTGCTGACCGGCGACAACGGGCCCGTGGCCCGGGCCGTCGCCGCCGAGGCCGGCATCGCCGCCGAGGACGTCGTCGCCGACGTCAGCCCGGAGGGCAAGGTGGCGGTGGTCCGTGACCTGCAGGACGACGGCCGCGTGGTCGCCATGGTGGGCGACGGGGTCAACGACGCCGCGGCCCTGGCCCAGGCCGACCTGGGGATCGCGATGGGCACCGGCACGGACGCGGCGATCGAGGCCGCGGACATCACGCTGGTGCGCAGCGACGTCGGGTCGGTGCCCACGGCCATCGCCCTGTCCCGTCGGACCCTGTCGATCATCAAGTCGAACCTGTTCTGGGCCTTCGCCTACAACACGGTGGCCGTCCCCGTGGCGGCCGCGGGGCTGCTCAATCCCGTGATCGCGGGCGCCGCCATGGCGTTCAGCTCCGTGTTCGTGGTGCTGAACTCCCTGCGGCTGCGGGGCTTCGGCCGCTGACCCGGCACCGCCCGCACACGGGAGCACCCCGGGAGGACCGATGTCCTCCCGGGGTGCTCCCGTGTGGATGGTGCGCCGTTCAGGCGTCCGTGCTGCCCGGGTTGGCCAGGCTCTCCTCGTCCTCCTCCAGGACGGGCACCTCGGTCTTCTGCTCCTCCTGGGGAGCGTTCGAGTACGTGTCGTCGTCCGGCTCGGCGTCCTGCTTGTCGGCCATCCGCTGCTCGACCTTCTCCTCGAACTCCTTGTCGCCCTCGCTGGGCATCTCCGGCTGCTGGCTCATGCTGGTTCCCGTCGTCCGGTCTCGAGCAGGGCACGGGGCCCGGCCCTGCTGCTCAGGTGCCGTCCCAATCTACCGAGCGGGCAGCGGCTGCGGTAGGGCTGTCCTTCGGACCGGGTCTGCCGGGGAGCGGGTGCCGGGAACGCGCGGAGACCTGCAGTGCGCGGAGCCGGGAACCGAGGGATCCTCAGGCGCGCGGGGCGGGGCCCTCGTCGTCCGTGCCGTCCGCACGGCCGGTGCCGTCGGCGGAGCGCCGGCCGAGGAGGTCCTCGCCCTCGGTGTCGGGCCGGACGCGCTGCCCGAACTGGGGATCGCCGGCGGGACGTGCCGAGGCCTCCCGGCGGGCCCGGGCCTCGGCGTAGAGCTTGGCCGAGGAGCGGTTGACGCCCGCGCCCACGCCGAGGTGGGGGTCGTTGGGCTTCTCGACGATCATCAGCGTGGCGCTGATCACGAGCGTCACGATGAACACGATGCCGGCGGCGATGAAGGCGAGGTCCAGGCGCAGCAGGTTGCCCGTGCCGCCGCTGGCGAAGATCCCCACGGCGGCGAACGCGACCGTCGCCAGCACGGCGGACAGGATCAGGGGGCCCTTGACGTCGGCCCGGAAGCCGCCTCTCGAGCCCTTGCGCTGTGCCACTGGTCCTCCTCGTGAGCTGATGTCCCCGGCAGGCCGGAGCCTGCGGTGCGGTAGCCCAGTCTACGCGGTTCCGGCGGGGGCCCGTCCCCGGCGGTCCTCGTGCCGCAGGGTGAGGGCGGCCAGCAGGTGGGTGACGCCGATGACCACCGCGGCGGCCCCCACCACGCCGAAGAGCGCCTTGGGGCCGAGGTCCACCACGAGCACGAGGCCCGTGGCGGCGAGGACCGTGACCAGCCCGGCAATGGTCCAGTCGCGGCCCAGCGGGAAGGTCGTGCGGAACTTCAGCCCGAGGGCCAGCTCCGTGAGCCCGGCCAGGCCCATGATGGACGCCGCGTAGACCACGAGCCACGCGGGGGTGTCGGCGCCGAGGACCGTGAAGATCCCGCCCAGGAGGTACAGCACGCCGTAGGACTGCGGGATCTGGCGGGTGGGGCCCATGTCCACGTGGTCGTTGCCGTTGAGACGCAGCTGCAGGAGCACGCTCGCCGCGCCCGTGAGCACGAGGTACAGGCCCACGCCCCAGGCCACCACGGGCAGCGTCGGCTCCTGCCAGAACACGGTCACGGCGCCGAAGACCAGGGCCACGAGCGCGCGCAGCAGCGTGGGCGCGAACAGGTCGCGGTGGATGCCGGTGCTCGGGTCGGGGTTCACGGTGCGCCTTTCGGGGAACGTGCTGGCGGGGAGAGCCGCGGGGCACCGGCCAGTCTAGCGACCGGGGCCGTCGCCGGGCGCCGCGAGCACCCGGGCCAGGACGGCGAGGGCGTCCGGCAGGGCCTCGCCCTCCGGGGCGGCACCGGTGGCGCCGAAACCGACGACGACGCCGCGGCGACCGCCCCGCGCGCCGTGCGCCCAGTACGAGCCCAGTGCCGCCACCCGCACGCCCGCGGCCGCGGCACGGTCCACGACGTCCTGCTCCTCCAGGGCCACCTCTCCGGTGAACTCGAGGACGGCGTGCAGCCCCCCGTCCATGGGCACGGCCCGCACCCCGCGGACCCCGGCGAGGGCGGCGGTGAGCAGGTCCCGCCGGCGCCGGTACTCCCGCCGCATCCGGGCGGTGTGCCGGCGCAGCCCGCCGTCGGCCAGGAAGCGGGCCATGGCGTCCTGGGCGACCGCGGAGGCGGGGTTGCCCAGGTCGTTGCGCAGCCGCAGCAGGTCTCCCCGGAGGGCCGGCGGGGCCAGCAGGTAGCCGACCCCCAGCCCGGGCGCGAGGACCTTGGTGAAGGAGCCCAGCGTGGCCACGTGGCCGCCGGCCCCGAGCAGCCGTCCCGGGGCGGGGGGCTCCGGGACGGTGCCCGGGGCGTGGTCGAGGGCGGACAGCGCGGGGAGCGGCTCGCCCACATAGCGCAGCTCGGAGTCGTAGTCGTCCTCCACGATCAGCGCGTCGTGGGCGCGCGCCCAGCCGAGCAGCTCGAGCCGCCGGGCGGCGGGCATCGACGCCCCGAGGGGGTACTGGTGGCTGGGGGTGACGATCACGGCATCCGGGGCCCGCTCGATCTCCCACTCCCCCGGGCCGGTCCACGCCCCGGACGGAAGCCGGGCGGGATCGAGCCCCTGGTCGTCGATCGGCACGGGCAGCACCTCGTGGCCGAGCCGCTCCGGGACCCGGCGCAGCGAGGGGTAGCCGGGGTCCTCGACGGCGACGCGCAGCCCGCGGCCCGCGCGGCCCCCGAGCACCGCGAGCAGCAGCTGGAGCCCGTCCCGCGCGCCCGCCGTGACGAAGAGGTCCCCGGGGTCCCGGACCACGCCGCGCATCAGCCGCAGGTGCTCGGCGATCTGCTCGCGCAGCGGCTCCGAGCCCTGGGGCGGAGGCGCATCCGTGCCGGCGGCGGCCGCGGCGTCCCGCCACGCCGCGCGCCACTGCGGGGTGGCCAGCCGGCCGGTGTCCGGCCGCCCGGGCGTGAGGTCGATCATGGGCCGCTTCCGCGCCCGGCGCGGCGGCGCCGCGGACGGGCGGGGACCGGGCCGGGCCGCCGGGGGCTCGGCCCGGGAGCGGGCCAGGTCCGGGTGGACCACCGTGGCCCCGTTGGTCGCGTGCAGGTAGCCCTCGCCGTGCAGCTGGTCGTAGGCGGTGACCACGGAGCCGCGGGAGATCCCGAGCCGGGCGGCGAGCCCGCGCGTCGAGGGCAGCGCGTCCCCGGGGCGCAGGGCCCCGGAGACCACCAGCTCCCGCAGCTGCTGGACGAGCTGGGCGGGCAGCGGCGCGGAAGCGGACCGGTCCACGCGCACGGGCAGCTCGACGTCGTGGGGGTGCCGCACTGGACCGCTCCTGTTCGTCCCGGGCTTCCTGTGGTCCAACAGATTCTATCGATGGTGGACCTGTCGGTGGACCACTTCGGGCCCCAGGATGGATGCCATGACCGATCTGCAGACCACCCCTGCCCAGAACTCCGCCCGCACCACGGCCTCGGACGCGACCCCGCTGACCGGCTCCCCGCTCGTCAAGCGCGGTCTCGCCGACATGCTCAAGGGCGGCGTCATCATGGACGTCGTCACCGCCGAGCAGGCCCGCATCGCCGAGGACGCCGGCGCCGTGGCCGTCATGGCCCTCGAGCGCGTGCCCGCCGACATCCGCGCGCAGGGCGGTGTGGCCCGCATGTCCGACCCGGACCTGATCGAGGGCATCCAGGCCGCCGTGTCCATCCCCGTCATGGCGAAGGTGCGCATCGGCCACTTCGTGGAGGCGCAGGTGCTCGAGCACCTGAAGGTCGACTACATCGACGAGTCCGAGGTGCTCTCCCCCGCCGACTACGTCAACCACATCGACAAGCAGCGCTTCACGGTCCCGTTCGTGTGCGGGGCCACCAACCTGGGCGAGGCCCTGCGCCGGCTCGCCGAGGGCGCCGCGATGATCCGCTCGAAGGGCGAGGCCGGCACCGGCGACGTCTCCGAGGCCACCAAGCACATCCGCACCATCCGCGGGCAGATCGCCGAGCTGCAGGCCCTCCACAGGATCTCCCCCGACGCCCTCTACGTGAAGGCGAAGGAGCTCGCGGCCCCCTACGACATCGTCCTCGAGGTCGCCCGCACCGGGAAGCTTCCGGTCGTGCTGTTCACCGCCGGCGGCGTGGCCACCCCCGCGGACGCCGCCATGATGATGCAGCTCGGCGCCGACGGCGTGTTCGTGGGCTCCGGCATCTTCAAGTCCGGCAACCCCGCGGCCCGGGCGCAGGCCATCGTGAAGGCCACCGCCTACTTCGACGACCCGGAGAAGATCGCCGAGGCCTCCCGCGGGCTCGGCGAGGCGATGGTCGGCATCAACGTGGGCGACCTCCCCGCCCCGCACCGGCTCGCGGAGCGCGGCTGGTGACCTCTGCGCCCCGCGTCGGCGTCCTCGCCCTGCAGGGCGGGGTCGCCGAGCACGCCTCGATGCTGCGGGAGCTCGGCGCCGAGCCCGTGCTCGTGAAGACGGCCGAGCAGCTCACCGGGCTGGACGCGATCGTCCTGCCCGGCGGGGAGTCCTCGACCATGGACCGGCTGCTGCGCCTGTTCGGGCTGCGGGATCCGCTGCGGGACGCGGTCCTCGGCGGCCTGCCCACGCTGGGCACCTGCGCCGGGTTGATCCTGCTCGCGTCCGGCATCGAGGACCCGGCCCCCGGCCAGCAGTCCCTCGAGGTCCTGGACGTCACGGTGGCCCGCAACGCGTTCGGCCCCCAGACGGCCTCCGAGGAGGTCACGCTCGCCTGGGGCGGCGGCGGGGACGTGGTGCGCGCGGCCTTCATCCGGGCCCCCGCGGTGACCCGCACCGGGGAGGGCGTCGAGGTCCTCGCCCGGCACCGGGGCGAGGTGGTCGCGGTGGCGAGCGGCGCGGTCGTCGGCATCTCGTTCCACCCCGAGCTGACCGGGGAGACCGCGGTGCACCGGCACCTGCTCTCGCTCGTGGCCGCCCGGCGCGGCCTTCCCGCCTGAGCGGTCCGGCGCCGCCTCCGGCGGTCCCGCGACGGCCAGGGCGGTCACGGCGAGGGCTCCGCGGTCCACGGGGTGCTCCCGTCCGTCCGGGACCGGTCCGCGGGCTCCTCCCCGGGACGGCCTGCCGGTCCCGGCCGGCGGATCCGCCCGCAGGACGAGCCCCGGGCCACGGACGGCCCGGGAGTCCTCCTGCGGGCGGACGGGTCAGCTCTTCCTGCGGGCCGGGACCACCATCACGGGGCCCTCGCCCTCGGCGAGCACGGCCTGGGAGACGGAGCCCATGAGCAGTCCCCGGAACCCGCCGTAGCCACGGCTGCCGAGCACCACGAGCTCCGCCGACCGTCCGGCCCGGACGAGCTGGTCCGCGGGCAGACCCGAGAAGACGTAGGCCTCGACGTCCAGGTCGGGGTGGTCCTCCCGGACCGACTCCGCCACCTGGTCCACGAGGGAGCGGGCGGGCTCGGTGAGCTGCTCGCGCACGGCCCGGTCCAGGTCGGCGGAGCCCGTCGGCATGGTCAGCGCCTCCGGGACCACGCTGATCAGCGCCAGGCCCTCGCCGTGCCGGGCGGCGTACCGCCCGGCCGCCCGGACGGCCGGGTTGTCCCGGCCGAGCCGGTCCACGCCGACCACCACGCGGCCCGCGAACGCGCCGACCGCGCCCCGGCCGGTCCGCGCCTGCGGGTCCCAGCGGTCCGGCAGGACGATCACGGGGCACTTCGCGTGCGCCGCGGCCGCGGCCGTGACCGACCCCAGGCGTCCGCGCACCCCGCGCCGGCCGCGGCGGCCGAGCACCAGCGCCGCGGCGCCCTCCGACTCGTGCACCAGCACCCCGGCCGCGTCACCGCGCTCGACCACCGCGGCCACCGGGACACCGGCGTCCCGGGCCCGGGAGACGGCGGCGGCGGCCACCTTGTCGGCCTCCTCCTCGATCGCCTCCAGGAACGGCCCGTAGAGACTGGGGTCCACGGCGACGGGCCGCCCCATGGCGACCACCACCTTGAGCTCCCCGGCGAGGGCTCCGGTCTCCTGGATCGCCCAGTCGAGGGCGCGTTCGCTGTTCCCGGAGCCGTCGTAGCCGACGACGACCTGTTCCGCCATGTCCCGCTGCTCCTTGATCTCGCCGGCGTCCGGGTGCTCAGGCGGGGTGCGCGGGCACGACCATGACCGGGCCGGTGGCGTTCTCCAGCACCGCCTGGGACACGGAGCCGAGCAGCAGTCCCCGGAACCCGCCGATGCCGCGGGAGCCCACCACGACCAGGTCCGCGGAGTGCGTGGCGTTCATCAGGATGCGGGCCGGGCGGCCCACGAAGATGTGGTGCTCGACCGTCAGCTCGGGGTGCTCCGCGGCGATCTCGCCGGAGACCTGGGCGAGCTTCCGGTCGGCCTCGTGGAAGTACCGGGCCTGGTTGAACTCGTCCTGGAACCAGGAGGGCGTGCCGGACATGGCTCCGTTCACGGAGACCAGCGCGAGGGCCTTGCCGTGCTCCTGGGCGTACTCCACGGCCTTCCACAGCGCCGGGTTGCGCGAGCCGAGGGCGTCGAGGCCGACGACGACCTTGCCGGTGAAGTCGATCTCCTCCGCCTTGACCGGCCCTTCGGCCTCGAGTGCGAAGTCACCGGCGCTGCCGCCGCGCCGTCCGGAGTGCCGCTCCTCCGCGGCCTCGGGGACGATGATGACCGGGCACTTGGCGTGCGCCGCGACCGCCGCGGACACCGAGCCCAGCCGGCCGCGCAGCGCGCCGCCGCGACCACGCTTGCCCATGACCATGAGCGCGGCCGCGCCCGACTGCTCCACGACGGCCTTGGCCGCGTCCCCGCCTGCTTCCACGACCTCGACGGGCAGTCCCGCCTGCTCGACGGCCTGCCGGGCCTCGGCCAGGTGGTCGGCGTTCTCCTTCATCACGGCCTCGGTGAACCGCATCTCGAGGCCGGGGTCCCCCACCCCGATGACCGGGTAGGCGCCCAGCAGGCGCACGGTCAGGTCCTGTGCCCGGGCCTCGTCGATGGCTCGCTCGAGCGCGTGCCGGGCCTGGTCGGAGCCGTCGATGCCGACGAGCACCACGTTGTGCCCGGAGCCGGCGGTGGACTGCTTCTCTGCACGGGATTCACTGTTCATGGTGGCATCGTAGGTGATCCAGCGCACATCCCCGGGGTGCGCTCCGGCGTGTTACCGAGCGTTCCGGAGCAGCCAGGAGTCGCCCCGGGCGCGCAGTCCCAGGGTCAGCGCCCGGGCTCCCAGGTAGCCGCCGGCGTAGGCGGCCCACAGCCACACGAACCCCCCGGTCCCCGTCCCGGCGTGGAGCGCGACGAGCAGCAGCAGCGGGGCGTAGACCGCGAGGTTGAGCACCCCGGCCACCGCGAGGTAGCGGGCGTCCCCGGCCCCGATGAGCACGCCGTCCAGGACGAAGACGTAGGCGGCCAGCGGCTGGCCGACCGCCACCACCAGCAGGGCCGCCGCGAACAGGGCCTGCACCGCGGGGTCGGGGCTGAGCAGGAAGCCCAGCCGGGTGCCGACCAGGGCCACGAGGAGGCCCGTCAGCACGCCGAAGCCGAGGCCCCACAGGACCAGCCGGTTCATCAGGGCCCGGATCGCCCGGCGCTCCGCCGGGTCCTCGACGTCCCGCGCCCCCATGTCCCGGCCCAGCAGCGCCTGCGCCGCGATGGCCAGGGCGTCGAGGGCGAAGGCCAGAAAGTTGAAGACCGTCAGCACCAACTGGTGCGCCGCGAGGTTCTGGGCGCCCTGTCCCGTGACGACCAGGACGGTGGCCAGGATGGCGACCCGCAGGGAGACGGTGCGCAGCATGAGCCACGAGCCCACGGTGAGGTGGGAGCGCAGCCGGGGCCACGTGGTCCCGGGCCCCACGCCGTGCTCGCGGGCGAGCCGGCGGAGGATCCGCAGGTACGCCAGGGCCATGGCCCACTGCACGGCGCTCGTGCCGATCGCCGCGCCGGCCACTCCCAGGCCCGCGCCGTGCACGAGCAGGAGGTTGAGCCCCGCGTTGGCCGCGGCCCCGATCCCCGCGATGAGCAGCGGGGTCCGGGTGTCCTGGAGCCCGCGCAGCACGCCGGTGGCCGCCAGCACCAGGAGCATGGCGGTCAGCCCGGGCAGGGACCAGTGCAGGTAGACGACGGCGTGCTCCAGGACCTCGCCGCGCGCGCCCATCAGCGCCAGCAGCGGGCGGCCCAGCGCCCAGCCCGCCGCGGACAGGAGCAGGCCGAACCCCGCGGCCACCCACAGCCCGTCCCGGCCCACCGCCACGGCCTCCTGGAGCCGGCCCGCCCCGAGGTGCCGGGCGACCGCCGGGGTGGTGCTGTAGGCGAGAAAGACCATCAGCCCCACGACCGTCTGCAGGACGGCCGCGGCCACGCCCACGCCGGCGAGCTGCGGGGTGCCGAGGTGGCCGACGATCGCGGAGTCCGCCAGCAGGAACAACGGCTCGGCCACGAGCGCCCCGAAGGCGGGGACGGCCAGGGCCAGGATCTGCCGGTTGAGGCCGCGGGGGCGGGAGGTCGTCGTCACCGGTCCAGGCTACCGACGACTCCCCGCCCCCGCCTCGCACGCCCGGCCAGGACGGCGCCCGGACGGGCCGGCGCTCAGAAGGGGTAGTGCGGGACGTCCGGGCTGATCGTGATCCACTGCGTCTCGGTGAACGCGTCGATGTTGGCGGTCGGCCCGCCGAACCGGGAGCCGGTGCCGGAGGCGCCCGTGCCGCCGAAGGGGGCGTTGGCCTCGTCGGCGACGGTCATCTCGTTGATGTGGATCTTGCCGGAGCGGATCCTGTCGGCGATCTTCATGGCCTCGCCGACGTCCCCGATGATGGACACCGACAGCCCGTACTCGGAGGCGTTGGCGAGCTCCACCGCCTCCTCGGCGCTGCTGACCTTCATCACGGGCGCCACCGGCCCGAAGATCTCGTCCTTCCACGCCGTCATCTCGTGGGTCAGCTCGGTGAGCACCGTGGGCCGGTAGAACAGCCCGTCGTGGGAGCCCCCGGCCACCACCCGGGCGCCGGCGATGGCGGTCTCCTGCACGATCGCGTCGATGGCCTTGAGCTGGCGCTCGTCGATGATCGGCCCCAGGTGCACGGGCCCGCCGGAAGGATCCCCGACCACCAGGGCCTCCGCCTTCGCCGCGAGCTTGTCCACGTACTCGTCGTGCAGGTCCTCGTGCACCAGGTGGCGCCCGGTGGTCATGCAGATCTGGCCCTGGTGGAAGAAGGAGCCCATCGCCCCGACCCCGGCGGCCAGGTCCACGTCCGCGCCCGGCAGCACGATGACCACGTTGTTGCCGCCGAGCTCCAGGTGGGCGCGCTTGAGGTGCTGCGCGGCCGCCGCGCCCACGTGCCGGCCGGCGGCCGTGGACCCCGTGAAGGACACGACGTCCACCTGGGGGGCCTCCACCGTGGCGGCCCCGACGTCACCGCCGCCGGGCAGCAGCTGCAGGACGCCGGGGGGCAGCCCGGCCTCCTCGAAGACGCGCATGATGAGCGCGCCGCCGGTGACGGAGGTGCGGGGGTCCGGCTTGAGCAGCACCGCGTTGCCCAGGGCCAGGGCCGGCGCCACCGAGCGGATCGAGAGGATCAGCGGGAAGTTGAACGGCGAGATCACCGAGACCACCCCGACCGGCACCCGGCGGGACAGCGACCAGTGCGGCGCGTCCGAGGGCAGGTACTCCCCGTGCGGGTGGGTCGGCAGCGCCGAGGCCTCGTAGCACTCCGCGGCCGCGACCGAGGCCTCCAGGCCGGCCTTGGGCGGGATCGCCCCGGTCTCCCGGACCACCCAGTCCATCACCTCCTCGGCGTGCTCCTCGAACAGCAGCCCGGCGCGGCGCAGCACCCCGGCGCGCTCGGAGGGTTTCAGCGCCGCCCACTCCTGCTGGGCGGCCGCGGCCTTCTCGGCCGCCTCGTACACGTCCTCGGGCGAGGCGAAGCCGATCTGCCCGAGCGTCTCGTCCGTCGACGGATTCGTGATGTCCTCGGTGCCGCCGCGGCCCTCG
This sequence comes from Kocuria aegyptia, assembly GCF_039530085.1. NCBI lineage: Bacteria > Bacillati > Actinomycetota > Actinomycetes > Micrococcales > Micrococcaceae > Kocuria > Kocuria aegyptia. The sequence continues at coordinate 54,231 of NZ_BAAAOA010000046.1, read as the reverse complement.
CGCCATCCGTTGACGTAGATCTTTCCGGTCCACACCGTTGTGTCCAGCAGTGCCATGGGTCTGCTCCTCCGGTTCCGGCCGCGCGTCGGACCGCCGGACGGCGGGGTGACCCACGGCACACGTGCAGTGCGGATTATTCTGCGTCTTCCTGGGAGTGCGCACGGAACGCCGCGCGCCGGGGCGGCTCACAGCCCCCGGAGGCGGTCCATCTCCCGGCGGTCCTTCTTGGTGGGCCGGCCGGCGCCCCGGTCCCGCCGCGGAACGGCGGCGTGCAGCGCCGGGGGCGGGGGCGGGCTGTGGTCGACATAGGCCTTCGCGGCGACCGGTGCCCCGACGCGCTTGGTCAGCAGCTGCACGACCTCCAGGACCTGCTCGTGGCCGGGACGGCGCACGGCCACCCGCTGGCCGGGCCGCACCGGCTGCGCGGCCTTGACCGAGGTGCCGTCGATCTTCACGTGGCCGGCGCGGCACGCGGCCGTGGCGGCGGAGCGGGTCTTGAACACGCGCACCGCCCACAGCCACACGTCCACGCGCACGCTCGCGGGGGCCTGCGGTGCGGTCATCGTCCCTCCCGGGTGCTGCGGTGCGGGTCGTCGGTGCGGGTCATGGCCCCATTGTGCCGAATCCGCCGAGCACGGCGGACGCCGGGAGGCCCACCGTGGCCGCCCGCACGTCACCGGGAGCCCGTCCGGTGCGGGCCGCAGTGCCGCACCGGGCGTCGCGCCGGGTGTCGCGCCGGGTGTCGCCCGGAGTGGGGACGACGAATTGACTACCGACCAGTGGTGTGCAACATCCCGGCAGCCGGTCAGCACCTACACTGGGGCACATTCACCGGCGGGCCGCGCACCGGGCACGACGCCGTGCCGGCCGCGGCGGCCCGCCACCTCCCGAGGGAAGGACAGACCCATGAAGAGCAGGTTCCACGGCGCAGCGACCCTGTCCGTGCTGGCCGTCTCCGCGCTGGCCCTGAGCGCGTGCACGAGCACCGGAGGGGGCGGGGAGGCCGCCGGCGAGGGCGAGCTGGACCTGATCAGCCCCGGGACCCTCACGGTCTGCTCGGACATCCCCTACGCGCCCTTCGAGTACGTCGAGAACGGCGAGACCGTGGGCTTCGACATCGACCTGGTCGACCGGATCGCGGAGGACCTCGGCGTGGAGCCGAACGTCATCACCACGTCCTTCGAGGCCATCGAGACCGGATCGGCGCTGGACACCGACCAGTGCGACCTCGCCGCGTCCGGGATGACCATCAACGAGGAGCGCGAGTCGGTGATGGACTTCTCGCAGCCGTACGTCGAGGACAACCTGGGGCTGCTCGTGGCCCCGGGCTCCGGCATCAGCGGTGTGGCCGACATCGAGGGCCGGCGCGTGGGCGTGCAGCAGGCCACCACCGGCGAGGAGTTCGCGCAGCAGAACGGCGCGGACGTGGTCCAGTACGAGGACTCGTCCCTGATGATCCAAGGGCTCAACACCGGTGACGTGCAGGCCGTGGTGGCCAACATCTCGGTGGCCGGCCCCGCGATCGACGACAACCCCGAGCTGGAGCTCGTCGAGGAGATCGAGACCGGCGAGGAGCTGGGCCTGGCCGTGAAGACCGGCAACACGGCCCTGCTGGATCGGGTCAACGAGTCGCTGGCGGCCATGGAGGAGGACGGCACCCTCGAGGAGCTCAAGGCCGAGTGGCTGGGCTCCGCGGACGCCGGGAGCACCGGGAGCCCGGAGCCGGCCGCGAGCTGACCCGTCGCCGCACCCGCCGGGCGGATGTGACGAGCACCACGGACGCCGTGGCCCGCGCGAACCGGGCCACGGCGCCGTCGTCCGTAGGCTGGAGCCGGGCGGACGCCACCGCCCCGCGCGCTCTCCGCCCCGCCACGACGACAGGGGAAGCTCCCGTGACCACCGACTCCGGCCTCGAGCTGCAGCACGTCCACCCCGGCGTCCGCCCGCAGGACGACCTGTACCGTCACGTCAACGGCGGCTGGATCGAGGCGCACGAGCTGCCGGACGACCGCGCGTTCGACGGCGCCTCCGCGATCCTCACCGACCGGAACACGCAGCGGGTGCACGAGATCGTCCGGGAGGCCCCGGCCGGGTCGCGGATGAGCGCGCTGTACCGCTCGTTCCTCGACGAGGACGAGATCGAGCGCCGGGGCCGGGCCGCCCTGGACCCGGACCTCGCGGTGCTCGACGCCGCCCGCGGCAAGGAGGGTCTGGCCCGCGCCTCGGCCGCCCTGCACCGCACCGGGGTGGACGGGCCGCTGTCCTTCTTCGTGGAGAACGACTCCCGGGACTCCTCCCGCTACTCGTTCTTCCTGCGCCAGGACGGGCTGTCCCTGCCCACGGACAGCTACTACACGGACCCGCTGCACGAGCGGCTGCGCACCGCGTTCACCGCCCACGTCGCGGCGATGCTCGAGCTGGCGGGCCTGCCGGCGCGCTGGGGCGTGCCCGCCGCGGAGGCCGCGGCGACCGTGCTGGCCATGGAGACGCAGCTCGCCGCCGCCCACTGGGACACCGTCTCGGCGCGGGACGTCGAGGAGATGTACAACCCCGTGGACGTGCCCGGCCTGGAGGCCATGGCGCCCGGCTTCCCGTGGGAGGCGTGGCTCGAGGGCACCGCCCCGGGGCGCGGCGCTGGGATCTTCGACCGGGTCATCGTGCGTCAGCCCTCCTTCGTGGCGCAGCTGGGCCGGCTGTGGCAGGAGTGGTCCGAGGAGCAGATCCGGATCTGGCAGTCGTGGCGGATCGTGTCCAAGCGCGCCCCGTTCCTGCCCCGGGCGTTCGTCGAGGAGAACTTCCGCTTCTACAGCACCGCCCTGTCCGGGATCACCCGCCCCCGCGAGCGGTGGAAGCGGGCCGAGTTCCTGGTCACCCGGGTCCTGGGCGACGACGTGGCGCGCGAGTACGTGGCCCGCTGGTTCCCGCCGGCGCACAAGGCCCGGGTGGAGCAGCTCGTGGCGCACCTGCTGGCCGCGTACCGGGAGCGGATCTCCCGGCTGGAGTGGATGTCGGAGGCCACCCGGGCCCGGGCCCTGGAGAAGCTGTCCACGTTCACGGTCAAGGTCGGCTATCCCGAGACCTGGCGGGACTACTCCTGCCTGGAGCTGGACCCCGGGGACCTGCTCGGCAACGTCCGGGCGGGGCTGGCCCTGGAGCACGACCGCACCGTCGGGAAGATGGGCGCTCCCGTGGACCGCGGGGAGTGGTTCCTCTATCCCCACTGGGTCAACGCCTACTTCCACCCCGTGCTCAACGAGGTGGTCTTCCCCGCGGGGATCCTGCAGCCGCCGTTCTTCGACATCGACGCCGACGACGCCGTGTGCTACGGCGCGATCGGCTCCGTGATCGGCCACGAGATCGGTCACGGCTTCGACGACCAGGGCGCGAAGTACGACGCCCGGGGCCACCTGGAGAACTGGTGGACCGACGAGGACCGCGCGGAGTTCGCCCGCCGCACCGCCGCGCTCGTCGCCCAGTACGACGGCTGCACCCCGCGCGGGCTGGACCCGGCCCGGCACCGCGTCAGCGGAGCCTTCACGGTGGGCGAGAACATCGGGGACCTGGGCGGGCTGGAGATCGCCCTCGTGGCCTACCGGATGTCCCTGGCCGAGCGGGGCCTGGACCAGGACAGCGCGCCGGAGCTCGACGGGCTGACCGGCGCGGAGCGGTTCTTCTACGCCTACGCGGCGCTGTGGCGCTCGACCGCCCGGGAGCAGGAACTGGTCAACCGGCTCGCCACCGACCCGCACGCCCCGGACGAGTTCCGCTGCAACCGCGTGGTGCAGAACATGTTCGCGTTCCACGACACCTTCGGCACCCGCCCCGGCGACGGCCTGTGGCTGGCCCCGGAGCAGCGCGTGAACATCTGGTGACCCACCCCTCCCGCGAGGTGGCACGTGCCGGCGACCGGGGCGTGGCCGGTCGCCGGCACGTGCCACCTCGCGGGCACGCTCGGGGTCAGCCGGGCAGCGGTGGGGTGCGCGGAGGCGCGGTGCGCCGGGAGCCGGTGGCCTCGAAGGCTGCCGCGAGGCGCAGGAGGGCGGTGTCGTCCCAGGCCCGCCCGGCGATCGTCAGGCCCACGGGCATCCCGGTGTCGGCCATCGTGCCCATCGGCACGGTGACGGTGGGGATGCCGAGGTGCCGGGGCACGAGGTTGCCGTTGGCGACCCACACGCCGTTGCGCCAGGCCTGCTCCGCGGAGGCCGGGTTCACGTCGGCGTCGGCGGGACCGATGTCCGCGACGGCCGGGAACACGACCGCCTCCAGGCCCAGCCCGTCCATCCACTCCTCCAGGTCGATCCGGCGGGTCTGCTCCAGCCCGCGCAGACCGTCCGCCAGGTGCGGGATCCCGGTCAGGACGGGCACTCCGTGCTCGCGCACGAAGCCCGGGTAGTCGGCGATGTCGTCGTCGAACCCGTCGTAGCGGTCGGGCAGGGCGCCGGCCGGGCGCGGGAAGATCCGGGACCCGTCCACGTCGGCGAGCCGGTGCAGGGCGGGGTCGCCGTTGGCGTCGAGGAAGTCCTGCCACGCCCAGGCCGAGAGGTCCAGGATCTCCCGGTGCAGGTACTCCGGGCTGACCAGACCGCGGGTCGCGATCGTGGGCGCTCCGGGGCGGTCGCCCTCGTAGTTGCTCACCACGGGGAGGTCGACCTCGACCACCGTGGCACCGGCGGTCTCGAGGTCGCGGCGGGCGGCCTCCCACAGGGCGATCACGGAGGGGCGCGTCTCGATCCGCCGGCCGGTGGGGCCGCCGATCCCGGGGTTCCCGGCGGTGCCGGCCCCGGGGTCGGCGTTGACGTACATCCGCGGCACTCCCAGCCGCGCCCCGGCCAGGACGCCCGCGGCGGCCGCGCGGTCCGGGAGGGCCAGCGCCCGGTAGGAGGCGGGCCGCACGGCCGAGGCCGCCGGGATGTCGATCCAGGGCTGCACGCGCCAGAAGTCGCCGCGGGTCTCGGGATCGTCGGCGACCACCACGTCGAGCACCTCGAGCAGGTCCGCCATGGTGCGGGTGTGCGGGACCACGACGTCCATGGTGGGCACCAGCGGCCAGTTCCCGCGCACGGAGATCACCCCGCGCGAGGGGGTGTAGGCGCACAGGGCGTTGTTGGAGGCCGGGGCGCGGCCGGAGGACCAGGTCTCCTCGGCCAGGCCGAACGCGGCGAAGCTCGCGGCCGTGGCCGTCCCGGAGCCGTTGGAGGAGCCCGAGCCGAAGGCCGCGGTGAGGTAGTCGCCGTTGTAGGGGCTCTCGGCCCGGCCGTAGAGCCCGCGCTGCATGCCCCCGTTGGCCATCGGGGGCATGTTGGTCAGCCCGATCAGCACCGCGCCGCCCGCGCACAGCCGTTCGATCGTGAAGGCGTCGTCCTGGGCCACGAGGTGCTCGAACGCGGGCGAGCCGGCCGCCACGGTGAGCCCGCGCACCCGGTAGCTGTCCTTGGCCGTGTACGGGATGCCGTCCAGCGGCCCGAGCGCGGCCCCGCGGGCCCGGCGGGCGTCGGAGGCGCGGGCCTCCGCCAGCGCCGCGGGGTTGTCCACGACGACGGCGTTGAGCTCCGGCCCACCGCGGTCGTAGGCCTCGATCCGGGCCAGGTAGGCGGTGACCAGCTCCTCGCTGGTCGTCCGGCCGGACTCCAGGGCGGCGCGGAGTTCGGCGATGCTCGCCTCGACGACGCCGAACCCGCTGCCGTTCCCGGTACCGGGCCGGCTGCCGGGCTCGCGGTCCAGTTCCTGGCCGGCCGTGCTCACCGGAGGCCCTTCCCGTCCGTGGCACCGCCGGCGGCCGGCTGCTGCTGGGTGATGCAGTGGATGCCGCCGCCGAAGGCGAAGATGTCGCGGGCGTCGACCAGCTCGACGGCCCGGCCGGGATAGGCCTCGGCGAGGATCTTCGCGGCGACGGCGTCGTGCGGGTCGTCGAAGGCGCACAGCACGACCACGCCGTTGGCGACGTAGTGGTTGATGTAGGAGTAGTCGACGAACCCGTCCCCGGCGTCGAGGACGGTGGGGGCGGGGACGTCGACGACGCGCAGCCGCCGCCCGTTCGCGTCGGTGGCGGCCTCCAGCACCGCGCGGATCTGCCGGCTCACCGCGAAGTCGGGGTGGGCCGGGTCGTCCTGGCGGTGCACCAGGACGGTGCCGGGCCCGGCGAAGGCGGCGACGATGTCGACGTGGCCGCGGGTGCCGAACTCGTCGTAGTCCCGGGTGAGCCCGCGCGGCAGCCAGATGGCCCGGGAGGTGCCCAGGCGGGCGTGGACCTCGGCCTCCACCTGCTCCTTGGTGGCCCCGGGGTTGCGGCCCGGGTCCAGCTGGACGGTCTCGGTGAGCAGGACGGTGCCCTCCCCGTCGACGTGGAACCCGCCCCCCTCGTTCACGAGGGTGCTGGACCGCACCTCGGCCCCGGCCCGTTCGGCCACGAAGCGGCCGAGGTGCTCGTCGTGGCCCCAGGCGGCCCACGCCTGGGCGCCCCAGCCGTTGAACACCCAGTCCACGGCGACCACCTCCCCGGCCGCATCGTGGGCGAAGGTGGGCCCGGAGTCGCGCAGCCACGCGTCGTCGAGCGGGGCCTGCACGACCTCGATCCCCTCCCCCAGTGCGGCGCGGGCGGCGTCCGCGTCGGCGGGAGCCGCCACCACGGTGACGGGCTCGTGGCGGGCGATCGCCCGCGCCACGGCGGCCCAGGCGCGCCGCGCGCGGACGAGGGTCCCGCTGCCGGCGGGTCCGAAGGTGTCGTTGGGGGGCGGGAAGGCCATCCAGGTCCGCTCGTGGGGGTCCCACTCGGCGGGCATCACGGTGGCTGCGCCGGCGGCCGTGCCGGTCGTCGTCTCGGGGGCAGGGTGCATGGTCGGTGTTCCTCGGGTCGTCGGGCGGACAGGTGTCGGGGCGTGGGGCTTCAGGACGCGGTCGCGGCGGCGGGCGTGCTGGTGGTGGCGTCGAAGGCGACGCGGCCCCCGACGACGGTGAGCCGGCTGCGGTTGGTCAGCAGCTGCGCCGCCTCGGCCGCGAAGGGATCGGCGTCCAGGACGGTGAAGTCGGCGAGGTGGCCGGCGCGGATGCGGCCCTCCTGCTGCTCGGCGCGGCAGGAGAAGGCGGCGTCGCGGGTGGCGTGGCACAGGGCGTCGGCCAGGTGCAGGGCGTAGCGGGGCAGGTGAGCCGGCAGCGCGGGGTCCAGCGCCGACCTCCGGGTGGTGGCCACGTACAGGTTGGGCAGCGGCTGGTGGGGCGCGGTCGGCGCGTCGGTGCTGATGGCCAGGGTGGCGCCGGCAGCGAGGAACTCGGTCCACGGATAGGCCCGCTCGACACGGTGGTCGCCCAGCACGGCACGCCAGTTGTCCTGGATCGCCGGGTCGGCGTGGACCGGTTGCACGGAGGCCACCACGCCCAGGGCGGCCAGGCGGCCCACGTTGGCCTCGGTGACCGTCTCCAGGTGCTCGAGCCGGTGCCGGCGGTCCCGGGGCCCGTTGACCCGGTGGGCTTCTTCGATCGCGTCCAGAGCGATCTCCGAGGCCTCGTCGCCGATCGCGTGCAGGGCGACCTGCAGCCCGGCGGCGTCGGCGGCGGCGACCACGGGCAACAACGACTCCCGGTCCCAGATGGGCCCGCACGTGCTGCCGTCCGCGTAGGGCTCCTTCATCGCCGCGGTGCAGCTGTCGATCACCCCGTCCACGACGATCTTGATCCCGCACATCCGCAGCCACTCCCCGGAGAGCTCCTCGGCCAGCCGTGCCGCCCGGGCGACCTGGGCGAGGTTCTCGGCGTCGTCGCCGCGGCGGTGCACGAGCCAGTGGCCCTTGACCCGCAGCGGGAGCGTCCCACCGTGCCGGTGCAGCGCGCGGCGGAGAGCGGCGAGGTCGTCGTCCTGGACGGCCATGTCGACCGCCCCGGTGACGCCGACGGCGAGGTAGTGCTCGAACGCCGACTCCAGGTGGGTGTCGCGATCGGCGTCGGTGGCCGCCCGGGCCAGCGCGGGCCAGACGATCTGCTGGGCGGCGGTCTCCAGCAGCATCCCGTCGGCCGCCCCGGTGACCGGGTCGCGGCCGATCCGGCCGCCGATCGGGTCCGGGGTCGTGTCCTCGATCCCCAGCTCCACCAGGGCCGCGCTGTTGACCCACACCGAGTGCAGGTCGTTGGCGTCGAGGTAGACGGGGCGGTCCGGGACGGCCTCGTCGAGCATCTGCCGGGTCGGCGCGGCGCCCCCGAGGGCACTGTGGAGCCAGCCGGCGCCGAGCAGGCGGGGCGCGCGCGGGTTCTCCTCGGCCGCCCGGCGCAACCGGGCCTGGATCTCGGTCAGATCCACGGCGTCGCGCAGCGCCACCTTCTGCAGGGACTGGCCCGTCATCAGCAGGTGGGTGTGGGCGTCGATGATTCCCGGCAGGACGAAGCCCCCGGCGAGGTCCACCTCGGCGGCGCCGGAGCCGGCGACCCGCCGGGCGGACTCCTCACTGCCGACGTGCAGGAAACGGCCTCTCTCGACGACGAAGGCCTCGGCGTCGGCGCCGTCGGCGGTGAAGACGGTTGCGTGGGTGTAGACGGTGGGTGCGGACACGGTGCTGCTCTCTGCTCGGGGGACGGGGACGATCGGGGCGGAGCACATCAGACGATCGCCGCCTGCGGGAACCCGGCCTCCGGGACCGGCCGGGCGGCGGCCTCGGCGCGCACGGAGTGGCGGGAGATGAGGACCAGGGGGACCAGGAGCACGAACGTCATCCCGGCCAGCACCGCGCCCAGGACGGTGTAGCCGGCGGCCGCCGAGACGGACGTGCCGAAGACGGGGGCGAAGGAGGACCCGACGAGGTAGACCCCCAGCACCGGCGCCGACCACTTGCCCGAGGCGTCCAGGGCGGCGGCCACGGCGATGATGTAGATGAAGGCCAGCATGTAGATCGTGTTCCAGGCGATGACGACGACCATGTACCACCCCGGGTCCGTCACGCTCCCGGCCAGGAGCTTGAGCAGCCCCCCGGCCACCAGGGCGACCGCCAGCGGCGCGGTGCGCCCGAGACGCCTGCCGGCCAGCCCCACGAGGGCCGAGGCGATCAGACCGCCGAGGGTGGACAGGCTCAGCACCAGGCCCATCCCGGTCTCGTCGAGTCCTGCCTGCTCGGCGCCCATCGTGGCGGCGACCGCCCACAGCGAGTCCTCGCTCAGCGCCCACAGCGCGAAGCAGGCCAGCAGCCCGACCCCGGCCACCGTCGTGGCCCGGGACGCCGTGGTGGTCGGCGCGGCGGAGGAGGCCCCGGGGACGGGCCCGAGGGCGGCCGCCTCCGGGACGGGACGGTCGGGCAGCCAGCCGGTGGTGAGCAGCGCGGCCAGGGCGAGGCCGGCGAGCAGGCCGAAGGCGCTGCCCATGCCCGCGCCCAGGACCGGGATGACGAACAGGACCACCGAGACGATCGCACGGTTGGTGAAACCGCTGATGCCCGAGGCCCGGTCGGGGTTGCGCAGCGCCCCCAGCGCCGCGCCCCCGGCGGAGACCGCTCCGCCCGCGCCGAGACCGCCGAGGACGACGCCGACCACGACCACGGGCACGGCGGGGACGAACGCGGCCGCGCCGAAGCCCAGGGCGGTCAGCGCCAGTCCGGCCCGGGCCACGACGTAGCGCCCGCCCCGGGCCGTCCAGCGGGAGGTGGCCAGGCAGGACGCGGCGCAGGCCAGCAACGACGCGGTCATCAGCGTTCCCGCCGCGGTGACGGAGAGCCCGAGCCCCCCGGTGAGGGCCACGATCATCACCGGGACCAGGTTGGCGGTCATGAACCCCACCACGCTGACCCCGAAGACGGACACGGCGCGGGTGGCGGTCAACGGCACGCGGCCGGAGCCCTCGGACGCAGAGCTGGTCTCGGACATGGTCTTCCCCTCGTCGGCGGGATGTGAGTGCCGTCACATAAAATGAAAGGCTTTCATTAGTATGGGTCGCTGGTCCGCACGGCACAAGAGTTTGGTGAAAGGCTTTCAGTAAATTTCGTGTGACGCCTGCGTACGCACTCCCGCGACGAGCACCTCCAGGCCGAAGGCGAAGGCGGCCTCCGCTCGCTCCTCCACGGAGCCCAGGCCCTCGATGGCCCGGCTCAGGACGGGGAACCGGCCCTCCGGGGGCGCCCAGACGACCTCGGGCGCCGTCAGGTCCAGGGCGGAGCCGAGGGCCAGGTAGTCGATCGCGGAGATCGCAGGGACGATCGCCTCCCGCACGAGCCCGGAGCGCTCCAGGACGGCGGCCATGTCCTCGTAGATCCCGATCACCCCGAGGTCCTGGACGGTCTGGGTGATGAGCAGGGGGACGAGGCGGGGGTGGGCGACCATGCAGTCGCGATAGCCCCGCACGAGCGCGCGCAGCGCGTCCTCCCACGGCACGCCCTCGAGGTTTACCGGCGCAGGAGCCGCGAACACGCGGCCGCGCATCAGCTCGACGATGTGCTCCCGGTTGTCGATGTGGTTGTACAGCGCCGACTGGCTGACCCCGAGACGGCGGGCGACCTTGGGGAAGCTGAAGTCCCCCGTCTCGTCGACGAGGGCGAGCGCGGCGGTGACGATGGCGTCGACCGACAGGAGCGGTGAACGGGGACGGGCCATGGGTACTCCTCGGACGGTGCGGGCCCTGTCGAATCTACCGAGGATCCACCCGGACGGGACCGGCCCTCGGCGGCCACGGCGGACGGGCCGGTGGCCGGGGAACGCGTCCCCGGGCCACCGGCCCGCTCCCCTGGACCGGTCCGGCCGGCCGGCCCCTCGGTCGAGGACCCGGCTCAGTCGACGACCGGCAGCTCGGTGGTCTCGAACCGCTCCCGGAAGAAGGAGGGGTTGCGCCGGTACTGGACGAGCATCACGGCGACCCCGAGCAGGAGCATGCCCACCCCGAGGACGAACACCAGGCCGACCCCGCCGATCGACGACCCCGAGCCGTACTCCGGGTCCATGGAGTCGTAGGACGTCTGGACGAAGAAGACCAGCAGCAGGATCCCGCCGAGCAGCGGGGCCAGGAACTTCGTCAGGAACCCCTTGCCGGTGCGGAAGGCCTCGCGGCGGAAGTACCACACGCAGGCCAGGGCGGTGACGCCGTAGTAGAAGCAGACCATCATCCCCAGGGTGGTGATGGTGTCCCACAGGACGTTCTCGGAGACCGCGCGCATCACGGCGTAGAACACCGAGGCGATGACGGCCGCCGCGATCGTGGCGTAGCCCGGGGACTGGAAGCGGGAGGTGATCCGGGCGTACTTCGCCGGCAGCGCGCCGTAGTGACCCATGGCGAGCATGGTGCGCGCCGGGGAGATCATCGTGGACTGCAGCGACGCCGCCGAGGAGGACAGCACCGCGAGGGACATCAGGATCGCGAACGGCCCCATGACCGGACCGGCGAGCGCCGCGAAGACGTTCTCCTGGATGTCCGAGTTGCCCAGGCCGAGCTCGGCGGCACCCACCCCCGCGTAGGACAGCACGGCGAGCGAGACGGCCAGGTAGAGGGCGACGATGACGAGGATGGTCGCGATGGCCGAACGGCCGGGCCCGGTGGTGGAGTCCTTGCTCTCCTCGTTGAGGGTGAGCACCACGTCCCAGCCCCAGTAGATGAACACGGACAGGGACACCCCCGCGGCGAACGCGGAGAAGGTCTCCACGCCGAACGGGTTGAACCACTCGGCGCGCACGGCGAGGCCGTCGAAGGCGGTGCCGCCGGCCACGTGGCCGAAGGCCGCGGCGGCGAACCACAGCAGGACGAGCAGCTGGAAGACGACCAGGACGTACTGCACCACCTTGGTGGCCTCCATGCCCCGGTAGGAGATCCAGGCCGCGAGCGCCACGAACGCCAGGCAGGTGGCCACGTTGACGGGCACGTTGCGGGTCAGCTCGGCGATGGCCTCGTTGCCGGTGAGCTGGGCGAGGGCCAGGTAGAAGAAGTCCACGGCGATCCCGGCCAGGTTGGAGAGCACGAGGATGGTGGCGGCGAGCAGGCCCCAGCTGCCCATCCAGCCGATCCACGGGCCGAAGGCCTTCGAGACCCAGGTGAAGGTGGTGCCGGAGTCGGGCATGGCCCGGTTGAGCTGCCGGTACCCCATGGCCACGAGCAGCATGGGGACGAAGCCGACCAGCAGGATGGCCGGCAGGTGGGTCCCCACCGCGGCGGCGGTGGGCCCGAGGGCCCCGGAGAGGGTGTAGGCCGGCGCGATGGTGGACACGCCGATGACCACGGAGCCGAGCAGCCCCACCGACCCCTTGCTGAGCCCTTTCTCGTGGCGCGTGCCCTGCTGGTCGACGAGCGGTGCGGTGCCGGTGCTCATGACGCGGCCTCCTTCTCGGTCTGGGCCTGGTCGGCGGCCGGGGCGGGCCGCGGCACGACGACCGTCGGCACCGGGATGTGCTTGAGCAGCCGTGCTGCGGTGGTGCCCAGGAAGGTCTGCCGCCCCCGGGCCAGGCGGGACGAGCCGATGAGCAGGATCCCGCCGGGGGCCCAGTCGACGTCCTGGGCGGCCTTCTTGAGGGTCCGCCCGGAGGCGACCCGCACGGTCACGGGCCGGGTGCGTCCGGCCTCGGCCGCCGCGGCCTCCAGGTGCTCCTTCACGCGGCGGCGGGCCTGCTCGGTGGCGTCCGGGTCCGCGGCCTCCCCCTCGAGGAAGGAGATCAGCTCCAGCTCCAGGTCGGAGCGCTCGAGCGCCCGGACGGCCTCCCGGATGACCTGGTGCGCTCCGGGGCGGGTGCCCACGGCGGCGTAGAGCCGGGTGAGCGGTTCGTCCCCGGAGTACCGGCGCGGGGCGAGCGCCAGGGGCACGGGCGAGCTGTGCAGCAACGAGTTCACCACGGAGCCCAGGGCCGGGCGGCCGCCGCCCGTGCCGGCGCCGACCACGATCATCGCGGCCCCGAACTCCGCGGCGGCCTCGACCAGGCCGGCCGGCGCGGACCGCGCCTCCCGCACGTGGGCGCGGGCCGTGACGCCCTCGGGCACCAGCGCGGCGGCCTCGCGCAGCCACTGGCGGGCCTGCCGGCGGAGCACCGCGGAGATGTCCCCCACCGGCGGGTAGACCTGCTGGTACGGGTCGTCCGTGCGCAGCACGAGGACGATCTCCAGCTCGGCGCCCACGTCGCGGGCGAGCGCGGCACCCAGCCGCACGGCGTCCCGGCTGCGGCGGTCGCCGCTGCAGCCGACGACGTAGCGCGGCACCCCGGCGGTGGTCATCGCCCCGCTCCCGTCAGCGAGCCGGCGCGCAGGATCGCGTCCGCCGCGGCCCGGCCCTGGCGCAGGGCCCCGTCGACGTGCTGGTAGCCCTCGGCGGCGAGGTCGGAGCAGGCCCAGCGGATCGGGCCGACCGGGGTGGCCTGGTGCGCGCCGTAGCGGTGCAGCCCGCCGAGGTCGTAGCTGGCGGCGTAGGCGCCGCGGGTCCACTCCTCGGAGCCGAAGTCGGACTCGTAGTAGACCACCGGCTCCAGCGCCTCCTCGCCGAGGTAGCGGGCGAGGGACTCGAGGATCGCCCGCTTGCGCTGCTCGGCGTCCAGGGCGAAGACCGCGTCGGCCTTCTCGTCGGAGACGAAGCCCACCAGGGTGCCCCGGGGGTCCTCGTGGTTGGTGTTGTCGTAGACCTCCTGGCACAGCTCGTGGGCGCCGAAGCCGGTGCCGGAGAGACCCTTGGCCCGCCAGAACGGCGTCTCGTAGACGGCGTGCACCTTGATCACCAGGCCGAGGGACTGGTGCTGGTGCATCTGGTGCTGCAGCCGCGGCAGGGGCGGCTCGAAGGAGATCCGGGAGTAGAGGTTCGGCGGGACGGCCACGACCACGTCCTGCGCCTTCACAGTGATCCGGTCGGACCAGACGGTGACCGGGGTGCCGGGGGCGTGCTCGGCGTAGGTGTCCTCCGGCCCGCCCCAGCGAATCGTGCGCACCGGGGTGTCCAGGAACACGACGTCCTCGCCGAGGGCCGCGGCCATGGCCTCCGAGACGGACTGCATGCCGCCGACCACGCGGCGGTCCAGGATGAAGTCCTCGTCCACGAGGTTGGAGAAGGACCCGGCGGAGGCGGCCATCAGCACGGCCTGCAGCGCGGAGAAGGCGTGCGCCGGCTTGGTGAGCATCCCGCCGGCCACGAAGATGCCGATGTTGTCGCAGGCGGCCTCGTCCGCCGACTGCTGCCGCAGCCAGTGGTGGAAGGAGATCGTGTCCAGCTCCCGGGCCAGCGGGTGCGCCCAGGGCTGCGCCACGCCGACCTGCTCGACCAGCCCGTCGAGGATCCCGACGAGCCGCTCCATCTCGGCGATCGTGGACTCCCCGGCGGGGAACATCGAGCCGGTGTAGGTGTGCCGGGTGCCGTCCGGGGCGAGGTAGACGGACCCGCCCTCGCGGTAGCGCTGGTAGGTGCCCAGGCCGAGCTCCTCGACGAGGGCGAGCAGCTCGGTCTGGTCCGGGGAGATCCACTGCCCGCCGATCTCCAGGAACGCGCCGTCCACGGTCTTCGACCAGGTCCGCCCGCCCACGCGGTCGCGGGCCTCCAGGACGGCCACGGTCCGGCCGGCGGCCACGAGCTCACGGGCGGCCATCAGCCCGGCGGGGCCGGCTCCGACGACGACGACGTCGCGCTCGATCGCGGTCTCGCTGCCCAGGGTGCGTTGATCGGTCACTGTGCTCTCCTTCACGCTAAAATGAACTTAATTCATTAAGCGGGAGCGGACAGGGACCCGTCAAGAGGCGCAACAAGAAAGTCGCACGGCGGGTCCGCCGGGCGGCGAGCAGGCTACTTCTTGGTGCGGCGGCTCCCGGCGTGCCAGTCCTCCTCGGCACCGGGGCGATCCGGGGCAGCGCCGAGGCCCCGCAGCTGCGGCTGCTCCCGGAGGCTGCGCTTGAGCTCGGCGAAGCCGGGGAACCGGGCGAGCGCCACCACGTGGTCCCACAGCTCGAGGGCCTCCTCCTCCGCCGGCAGCCGGCTGATGACCGGGCCGAAGAAGGCCACGCCCTCCGGCGGCTGGAAGTGGATGATGGGGGTTCCCACGTCACGGCCCGTCAGGGCCAGTGCCTCCTGGGTCTCCGCGCGGATCACCGTGTCCAGGGACTCGTCCTCGAGGGCGGCGGCGAGCCCGGCCGGGAGCCCTGCGGCCTCCAGGACCGGCCCCAGGAAGGCCTGCGTGGCACGGCGGTCCTCCCCGGGCGCGTCGGGAGCGGGAACCGGGTCGGCGTCGAAGGTGTGCGCCCCGAGGGCGGCGTAGAGCCGCCCCACGGCCTCGCGCCCGTGCTCGGCGCGGGTCCGGGCCGCCACGCGCAGCAGGCGCAGGCCGGCGGTGTGGCCCGCCTCGTACTCCGGCGGGAACCACGCGCCGTAGTCCACGTGCTCGTTGAGCAGGCGCAGGGAGATGAAGCGCCAGTCCACCCGGTGGTCCCGGCGGGCCGCGACCGTGCGGACCCACTTGCTGGTCAGCCAGGCGAAGGGGCAGGTGGGGTCGAAGTAGAAGTGGAGCTCGGCGTCCGTCATCGTCCACACGCTAGGAGCGGTCCCGGCGGCGGTCAAGGAGACGACGGCCGGGGGCACGGCCGCCCGGCCGCCGACCTACACTCGAACTGACCGCCCGATCCGCGGTGGCCGCGGCCGCCGCGGCGCCGGGACCCGCAGCACCACCCCCAGGAGGACCTCGCGATGGCCCCCGCCCGAACCCCTCCTCGCCGCCGCGGGCGCCCGAGCCAGCCGGTCCTCTCCGAGGAGCGGATCACCAGCGCCGCCATCAAGATCGTGGCCACCCGGGGGTACCGGCATCTGACCATGACGGAGCTCGCGCGACAGCTGAAGGTCTCCACCTCGGCCCTGTACAACCACACCCCTTCGAAGCGCGACGTGCTGATCCGGGTCCAGGACGCGATCAACCAGGGCATCGACTGCTCCGCCTTCGGGACCGTCCCGTGGGATCGGGCCCTCGAGAGCTGGGCGCGGTCCTACCGGGACTGCTACGCCCAGCACACGGCCATGATCCCGATCATGGCCGTCCAGCCCGTCGCCGACTCGCCGCACACCCTGCAGATGTACGAGACCGTGGCCTCCGGCCTGGCGGATGCGGGCTGGGAGCGCGCCAGCATCGTGGACGTGATCGTCTCGGTCGAGTCGCTGGTCTTCGGCGCGGCGTACGACGCCACGGCGCCCGCCGACATCTTCGACCCCGGGGAGCGGTCCGACCTCGCCCCCGTGTTCGCCGACGCCGTGCGGGCGCGGCCCGCGGACGCCGCCGCCGCGGCGGACGAGGCCTTCGAGGCCGCCCTCACCGCCATGCTGGACGGCTTCCGGCTGCGCCTGGCGGCCGCACGGGACCGGTCCACCGGACCGGGCTGAGCCGCCGGGCGGGACCGGGCCCCTGCCGCCCCGGCTCAGGCGTCCAGGGCGTGCATGACGTGCTTGACCTGGGTGTACTCCTCGACCGAGTAGAGGGAGAGGTCCTTGCCGTAGCCGGAGCTCTTGGACCCGCCGTGCGGCATCTCGGAGATCAGCATGACGTGGGTGTTGACCCAGACGCACCCGAACTCGAGCTCGCGGGAGACCCGCATGGCCGTGCCGTGGTCGGTGGTCCACACGCTGGACGCCAGGGCGTAGTCGACGTCGTTGGCCAGCTCGAGCGCCTCCTCCTCCGTGGTGAAGGGCTGCACGGTGAGCACCGGGCCGAAGGTCTCCTCCTGCACGAGGGCGTCGTCCTGGCGTACGCCGGTCACCACGGTGGGCTCGAAGAAGTAGCCGGGGGCGCCCGCGACCGGCTTGCCCCCGGTGACCACGCTCGCGTGTTCGGGCAGCTCGGCGAGCTTGCGGCACACGTCCTCGAAGTGGCGGGCGTTGTTGAGCGGGCCGTAGAAGTTCTTCGACTCGTCCGGGTCCCCCGTCACGATGTCCCGGGCCGCCGCGGCGAGCAGCCGCACGAACTCGTCGTGGGCACCGTCCTGGACCAGGACGCGCGTCACGGCGGTGCAGTCCTGCCCGGCGTTGAAGGTGCCGAACTCCACGAGCGCCTTCGCGGCAGCGGGCAGGTCGGCGTCCGCGAAGACCACCGCGGGCGCCTTGCCCCCGAGCTCCAGGTGGCTGCGCGTGAGGTTCTGCGCGGCGGCCAGCGCCACGGCGCGGCCGGCGCGCACGGATCCGGTGATGGAGGCCATCGAGGGGGTGCGGTGGGCGGTCATGAGCGCGCCCGTGGAGCCGTCCCCCAGCAGGACGTTGACCACCCCGGCGGGGAAGATCCCGTCGATGAGCCGCGCCAGCACCAGGGTGGACTCCGGGGTGGTGTCCGAGGGCTTGAGGACCACGGTGTTGCCCGCGGCCAGCGCGGGACCGAGCTTCCAGATCGCCATGAGCAGCGGGTAGTTCCAGGGCGTCACCTGCGCCACGACGCCCACCGGCTCGCGCCGCACGTAGGAGGTGTGCCCGCTCATGTACTCCGCCGCGGCCTTGCCCTCGAGGGTCCGGGCGGCGCCGGCGAAGAAGCGGAGGTTGTCGGCGCCGGCGGCGACCTCCTCGTCGGCGATCATCTGCCGCGGCTGGCCGGTGTTGCGGTGCTGGGCGTCGACGAGCTCGGTGCTGTGCGCCTCGAGCGCGTCCGCGAGCCGGAGCAGCAGCAGCTGGCGCTCGCTCGGCGTGGTGCGCTTCCAGGCCCGGAAGGCCTTCTTGGCGGCGGTGAAGGCGTGGTCCACGTCCGTGGCGTCCGAGACCGGGGAGACGGCGACGGTCGTGCCGGTGGTGGGGTCGACGACGTCGATCCGGCCGGTGCCGTGGGCGTCGACGAAGGCGCCGTCGACGTAGTTCTGCAGGACGTCGCTCATGGTGGTTCCTCTCTGCGGACGAGAACGCGGTGCCTGCCAGTCTAAATGATCGACGTTCATTTTTATAGGGCGGGCGTGACCCGGGTCACCGACGACGGCGGACCCCCGCGGCCGAGGGAACTCGGCCGCGGGGGTCCGCCGCTGGATGGCGATCCGGAGGGATCAGGCCTTCTGCACGGTGATCGACCACTCGGCCGCACCGCGCTTGCTGAACTGCGTGACGGGGTATCCGTTCTCGGCCGCCCAGCGCGGGATGGCCTCGGTGCCCTGCGTGCAGTCGAAGTTGATGACGAGCTCGTCGCCAGCGGGCATCTCGGCCATCGCGGCCTTCGCCTCGACCACGGGGAACGGACAGACGAGACCGTCGGTCTCGAGGACGTGCTGTGCCATGAGTGGTTCCTCCTGGAGCTGGGGGTCGGTGGGGATCAGACGCCGGCCGGGACGCGGCCCGGGGCGGTGGACTTCTTGCGGGGGGCGATGAAGATCTTGGCGGCCGCGCCGGTGCCGAGGATCATGACGGCGAAGCTGACCCAGCCCTGCCACTCGAACGCGGCGGTGGCGACCAGAGCGTTGCCGATGGTGCAGCCACCGGCCCACGCCGCGCCGATGCCCATGAGGGCGCCGCCGCCGATGGAGCGCATGATCGTCTGCGCGTCGGGGACGCGGAGCTTGAACTCGCCGGAGCCCTTGGCGGCGACGAACGAGCCGACGAGGATGCCGAGGACCAGGAACACGCCCCAGTCGACGAGCTCGACGTTGCCGGTGGTCAGGTAGCTCGTGAGGTTGGCGGACGGGGTGGTGATGCCCAGGCCGGACTCGCGGCCGGTGGCCCAGCTGGCGGGCCATGCGATGATGGCGATGACGCCGATGACCAGGGCGGTCGCGAACGGATTCCACGCCTTCTCGAACAGCAGGTGGTTCAGACCGGTCTTCTCCGGCGGGAGCGTGGCCATCTTCATCCGGGGCTTGGTGAGGTGGTGGCGGGCCCATACGCCGGCGATGCCGACGAGGACCAGCACGAGCACCCACGGGGAGACTCCGAGGGTCTCGTGGATCGAGCCCTGCGTGCCGACGGTGACCCCGCGCAGGGCCTCGGTGGTCCCGGCCAGCGGACCGTACTTGGAGACGGTCGCGAACAGCGCGTAGAAGATGAGCGCGAACCAGGAGCCGACGAGCCCCTCGGAGGCGCGGTAGTAGGTACCGGTGGCGCAGCCGCCGGCGAGGACGATGCCGAAGCCGAAGATGAAGCCGCCGATGATCGTGGCCAGCCAGGGGAAGGCCGAGGCCTCGAGGGTGATGACGCCGAGCGCGTTCAGCACCCAGATGCCGACCGCCTGGACGGCGATGGCCACGAAGAAGGCGGACAGCCACCACGTGTTCTTCGCGACCCAGACGTCGCGGAACGCGCCGGTGACGCAGAAGCGGCCGCGCTGGAGAACGAATCCGAGGGCGGCACCGATGAGAAGTCCTGAGATGAGCACTCCAGAACCCTATGATTTCCCGAGCAAGCACTCCAGGGTGCCGTCATGCGCCGTAGCATAGTGATGCAGCACTCACCACTGTGTGACGCCCGAAGGCCGCGCCGGTCGGCGCGGCCGGGCGGACGTCCGGACGGAGCGCACATGAGACGACCCCGGCCCGACGCTCCCGGCCCCGGCCAGGAGTCCGTGTGGGACTATCCGCGTCCGCCCCGGACGGAGCCCACCCCGGAGCTCGTGGAGGTGTGGCTGGGCGGCGAGCGCATCGCCTCCACCACGGCGGCGCTGCGGGTGCTGGAGACCAGCCACCCGCCCACCTACTACCTGCCCCGCGAAGCGTTCGCCGACGGCAGTCTGCTCCCGTGCGAGGGGAGCTCGTGGTGCGAGTGGAAGGGCGCGGCGGCGTACTTCGACGTCCGGGGCGGGGACCGCACCGCCCACCGGGCAGCCTGGACCTACCCCTTCCCCGCACCGGGCTTCGAGTCCCTGCGCGGGCACGTGGCCCTGATGCCCGGCCTGATGGACCGGTGCCTCGTCGCCGGGGAGCAGGTGCTCCCGCAGGAGGGCGGGTTCTACGGGGGCTGGATCACCTCGCGGGTGGCGGGCCCGTTCAAGGGCGCTCCAGGCAGCCGGGGCTGGTGATGCCGCGATGTCACGCGCCGCGCGGACCGCGCTCGCACTGACCGCCCTGCCCCTGGTCACCGCGTGCACGCCGCGGGATCCCGCCGGGGCCTCCTCCACGCCCCCGGGGGCGACGGCGCCCCCGGGCGCACCGTCGGCTCCGGCGGCGGAACCGGCGGCGGAGCGCGCGGAGGACCCGGCGCGGGAACCGGTGATCGAGGTGGCCCACACCGGGGGCCTCCTCACCCCGGAGCGGCTGGCCGCCCGGTTGCCGCTGGTCAGCGTCCACGCCGACGGCCGGGTCATCACCCCGGGCCCGCAGATCCAGGTCTTCCCGCCCCCCGCGCTTCCCGCCCTGCAGGTGCAGCACGTCGACGAGGACGCCGTTCCGGTCCTGGTCGAGCGTGCGCTCCGGGCGGGGGTCGGCGGGTCCGCGGACCTCGGCCGGCCGCCGGTGGCCGACCTGCCCTCGACCCGTTTCACCGTGCGGACGCCGGGCGGGACCCAGGTGCGGGAGGTGTACGCCCTGGGCGCCGAGGCGCCGCCCGGACCGGGCAGCGGCCTGACCGCCGACCAGTTGGCCGCACGGGCCGAGCTGCAGGCGCTCGTCCGGGAGCTGGGCGAGCCCGCCTCGGTGCTGCCCGGCGACGCCGTCGGCGAGGAGGAGATCTACGTCCCGGAGGCGGTCGCCGGCGTGGTCACCGAGTGGCGGGACCCGGGAGGCGGTCCGGGGAGCGGCCCGGAGCCCCGCCCGGTGCCGTGGCCGGGGCCCCCGCTGCCCGGGGAGCCGCTCGAACCACGCCTGGGGCTGAGCTGCGTGCTGGCCACCGGCGAGCACGCCCGGGCCGTCCTGGACGCCGCGGTGGCGGCCGATGCGCTGACACCGTGGGTGTCCGAGGACGACAGGCGCTGGTCGGTCGCCCTCCGCCCGCTGCTGCCCCACGAGGAGGACTGCGCGGACCTCGCTGGGTACTGAGCGCGGCCCGCCACGCGGTCCCCGGCTCCTCACCGCGGGCGTCGGCCCCCAGGTCCGCCGGGCGGGGACGCCTGCGGCCGGGTGTCACCGCCCGCGCGGCGGCACCCGGCCGCGGTCCTGCGCCGGCCCGGGATCAGCCGGCCGGGGAGGACGGCGTACGACGCCGCCCCGGTCGCTCGCCGGCCGGCTCCGCGGCCTCCTCGTAGGGGCGCAGCCGGAGCAGCGCCAGGGCCGCGAGGGCGACGATCACGGCCACGCCGATGTAGAGGTGCGTGGGGGTCCAGCCGGTGTCCAGCAGCGCCCCGACCGCGATCGGGGCCAGGATCGCCCCGGCCCGCCCGACCCCGATGCCCCAGCCCACGCCGGTGGTCCGGATGCCGGGCTCGTAGGTCATGGGCGCCACGGTGTAGAGGCCCGCGATGCAGCCGTTGATGAGCATGCCGACCACCACGCCGGAGGAGAACGCCAGCAGGGGCACTGACGTGGTGGTGATGAACAGCACGAGGGTCACGGCGGAGAGCACCGTGAAGGCCATCAGGGTCAGCCGCTCGTTCCACTTGGTGGTCAGCGCCCCGTAGAGCAGGGACCCGAAGGTGCCGCCCATCGTGAGCATGAGCCCACCGATGATGCCCTGCTGCTCGGTCATCCCCGTCTCCACGAGGAGCCGGGGCGTCCAGGAGTTGGCGAAGTAGAAGCCGAACATGATCACGAAGAAGGACGCCCACAGAAGGAGGGTCGCGGTGCGGTAGCGGCCGCTGAGCAGCCTGCCGACGCTGCTGCGCTGCGTGCCGTCGCCGGCCGGGGCCGGGCCGAGCTCGACCTGGCCCTCGAGGCGGAGGCGCCGGGCGATGCGGTCGAGCTTCTGCTCGGCGCCCGCCGGCCGCCGGGTGCGGAGATAGTCGACGGACTCGGGCAGCACGGTCAGCACGAGCGCGATCGCCACGAGGGTGAGCAGGCCGCCGGTGAGGAACACCGAGCGCCAGCCGAAGGCGGGGATCAGCTGGGTCGCGCCCATCCCGCCGAGGGTGGCGCCCACGCCGTAGCCCGCGGTGAAGATGCTGACGGCCATGCCGCGGTGGCGGGCGCTGGCGTACTCGCTGGTGATCACGGTGGCGGAGGCGAGGATGCCGCCCACGCCCAGGCCGGTGACGACCCGCCACAGCCCGAGCTCCAGCACGGACCCGGCCGTGGTGGACAGGAACAGGCCGAGGGCGTTGACCGCGAGAGCCACGACGAGGATCTTCCGCCGGCCGTACCGGTCCGCGAAGGGCCCGAGGACGAGGGAGCCCACGGCCATGCCGATGAGCCCGGCGCTGAGCAGCCAGCCCAGCTGGGTGCCGGAGAGCCCGAACTCCTCGGTCACGGACGTGGCCGTGAACGCCATGGCGAGGACGTCGTAGCCGTCGAGGGCGTTGAGGAACGTGGTGACCGCGATGATGAGCCACTGGTACGACGACATCCTGGATGCGTCGATCTGGTGTCGGATGTCCATGGGGTGCCTCTCAGGGGACGTCGATGGTGAGGACGGCGGCCGGGTGCCCGCCGGGCACGGTCTCCGGCGGGGCGGAGACCACCCGTGAGACGCAGCAGCACATGGACGTGCCGGTCTGCTTCTGCCGGTCCGAGTAGAACACGTCGCGGTGGTCGATCCGCCCGGCCAGGCCGAGGACCTTGACCTGGCAGAGCCCGCACTCGCCCTTGCGGCAGTCGGACATCATGTCGAGGCCCTCCCGCTCGAGGGCCTCGAGCAGGGACTCGTCGGGGCCGACGACGACCTCGGCGGCCAGCCGCGGGACGCGGACCACGAACGGCTCGGCCTCGAACCAGCCGCTGTTGCCGAAGGTCTCGTAGCGCAGGTTGGTGGGGTCCAGCTCCCGCTCGGTCCAGGCGCGGCGCACCGCGTCCATGAGCCGGATGGGGCCGCACATGTAGAGCTCGGCGCTCTCCGGCACGCCGGCCACGAGGGCCGGGACGTCGAGCGCGCCGCCCTCGTCGTCGACGTGCGCCTCGAGCCGGTCCCCGTGCAGGGCCGTCAGGTCGTCGAGATAGGCCATGGCGGCGCGGGAGCGGGCCACGTAGACGAGGCGGTAGTCCGCGCCGAGCCGGCGCAGCAGCGCGGCCATTCCGGCGATCGCCGTGATCCCGATGCCGCCGGCCAGCAGGACGTAGGAGGGCGCCCCGACGCGCAGCGGGAAGTTCTGCAGCGGCTGGGTGATCTCGAGGACCTGGCCGGGCTCGAGGCCGTGCATGAACACGGAGCCGCCGCGGGAGGTCGGGGTGCGGAAGACGCTGACGGCCAGCTGCGCACCGTCGTCGTCGGCGTCGACCACCGAGTAGGAGCGCACCTGCTGCTCGCCGTGGACGAGGACGCGCACGTCCACGTGCTCGCCCGGGCGCACCGGGTGGGGCCGGTCGGGGCGCAGGACGATGCGCCGGATGCCGGCGGCGACGTCCTCGACCGCGGCGACTGCGGCGTTCTGCCAGACCTCGTGCTGTGAGTCGGCCACGGTCCCCCCTCAGGCCCCGGCGGGAACGGTCGGGGCGGCGGCGAGGCGGCCCTCCGCCTCGAGCGCCCGCTCGAGGAGCCGGCGCACCCACATCCCGCCCATGTCGATGTTGAGGTTGTAGAACTCGTGCTCGGGGTTGGCGTCGATGGCCGCCTGCTGGGCCTGGAGCATCGCCTCGTCCTCGCCGAACACGCCGTGCACGCCGTTGCGCAGCTGGGTGGTGATGAGCTGGCTCTCCAGGCGGTAGTTGCGCATGAAGGCCCAGAAGTAGTGGCAGGAGCGGTCCGTCTCCGGGGTGATCGTGTTCATCACGTAGCCGTTGACGCCCCGGGAGCGGTCCCCTTCGGGCGCCCCGGTCCCGGCCTCGGCGACGCCGACGTCGATGCAGATCGTGGAGGGGAAGGTGTAGTGGATGATCTGCCAGCGGTCCACCTTGCCCTCGAAGCCCGGGAACCTGTCCCGCATGTTCTTGAGCCAGAACGGCGGGGCGTCGATGTTGCGCATCCAGCGGGTCACGGTCACGGAGCGCTCGTCGTGCGTGGTCTCGAACTCCGACTCGGACAGCTCGTCCTGGCCGATGCTGGAGGAGTGCACGAACTCCTCGTGGGTGAGGTCCATGAGGTTGTCGAGGACCAGCTGGTAGTTGCAGGGCGCGTGGATGGTCTCGCCGTCGCCGGCCCACTCCGTGCTGTCCATCTGGTGCATGTCGGGCAGCAGGGCGGGGTCCGCCTGCGTGGGGTCGCCGAGCCAGACCCACACGTAGCGGTGGCGCTCGAGCACCGGGTAGGACGGCACGGTGGCGGAGGGGTTCAGCGTCTCCTGGGCGGGCATCGAGGTGCACCGCCCCGCGGCGTTGTAGCGCAGTCCGTGGTACGGGCACTGGATCTCGTCCCGGCCCACGAGCTTGCCCTGGGACAGCGGGGCGAGCCGGTGCCAGCAGGCGTCCGCCAGGGCCACGGGGCGGCCGTCCTCGGTGCGGTACAGGGCCAGCGGACGGCCGGCGACGGTGCGGGAGAGGATGCCCTTGCCGGTGATCTCGTGGTCCCATCCGGCGGCGTACCAGGCGTTGAGCGGGTGGGACAGGAGCTTGGCGGTGGAGGTGGTCCTGGTGGCGGAGACGGTCATGGTGCGGTCCTCTGCTGGGCGGTCCGGGGCGAGCACGGCCACTTACTATCTCGATAGGTAGTCGGTGGCGCAGGACACACAATACCTATCTCCATAGTGAGTGACAAGGGTCACGGGCACGGCTCCGGGCTAGGCTCAGCAGGACGACTCCTGCTTCGACGGAAGGAACCGCCCGTGAGCCTCCGCTCGGCCCTGCTGGCACTGCTCTCCTCGGGGCCGCTGACGGGCTACGACGTGGTCAAGCAGTTCAGCTCCTCCGTGGGCCACGTGTGGCACGCCCCCGACTCGCAGATCTATCCGGAGCTGCGCAAGATGCACGCGGAGGGGCTGCTCACGAGCCGGCCCGTCCCGTGGGGCTCGCGCGGGGCCACCAAGACGGAGTACTCGATCACCCCCGAGGGCGAGCGTGCCCTGCGCCAGTGGCAGGACCAGCCGCTCGGCTACGTCCGGGAGCGGGATCCCGCCCACCTGAAGGCCGCCTACTTCGAGTGGGCCTCCCCCGGGGCCGCGGCCGCGCAGCTGCGCGCCCACATCGAGCACTACCGGGACCAGCGCACGCAGGCCCTCCAGCAGATCAAGGCGCTGCAGGACCGCACGAGCCCCACCCTGGTCCGCCGGCTGGCGGCCAACCCCGAGGGCCAGTGGGAGCGGATCACCCGGTTCAAGGTCTTCGCCTACGAGGGCCAGGTGGCCCGCGCCGATCAGGAGATCGCCTGGGCCGAGCGCGGCCTGCGGCTGCTCGAGGAACTGGGCGAGCTGGGCGAGCCCGGCTCCGCCTGAGGCCCGGCGGGCGCTCCGGGTCGCGGTCCGGCGGGCCGCGACCCGGGCCGTCCGGGTCGCTCCGTGACGCGCCCGGCGCCGCGTCCGGCCCTTTCCCGGCCTCGTTCCCGGCCTGGTTCCCACCGGGGGCACCGGCCGGTGCGTAGGCTGGGCGGACCCCCCTGCTCCCGGCCCCAGGACAGACCATGACCCGCTCGTCGCTGCCCCGTTCCCTCGTCCTGGCCCTGTGCGCCGCTCTCCTCCTGACCGGCTGCGCCCAGGACGCCCGCCCGGGCTCGGCGTCGACGCCGGCGGCGAGCGCGTCGTCACCGGCGGCCTCCCCCTCCCCCACGCCCACTTCCGAGGAACCCGCGGAGCTGATCGGCGGAGGCACCGAGGTGTTCCCCGACCGGCGGATGGTGGCCCTGTACGGCCGCCCCGGCACCCCGGCCCTCGGCGTGCTCGGGGAGCAGGGCCCGGAGGAGTCGGCGGCCCGGGCGAAGGAGCTCGCCGCCCAGTACGAACCCTTCAGCGAGGTGCCGGTGGTCCCCGCGTTCGAGATCATCGCGACCACGGCGTCCGCGGCCCCCGGCGAGGACGGGGACTACTCCGAGGAGCTCTCCGTGGCGGAGCTGCGCCCGTACGTGGAGGCCGCGGCGGAGCAGGACGTCTACGTGGTGCTGGACCTCCAGCCCGGCCGGCAGGACTTCCTGAGCCAGGCTCAGCAGTACCAGGAGCTGCTCGAGCTGCCCAACGTGGGCCTGGCCCTGGACCCGGAGTGGCGGCTGGGCCCGGACCAGGTGCACATGGTGCAGATCGGCACGGTGGACGCGGCGGAGATCAACGCGACCACGGCCTGGCTCGCCGAGCTGACCCGCGAGAACGACCTGCCGCAGAAGGTGGTTCTCCTGCACCAGTTCGCGGAGTCGATGATCACGAACCGCCACCTCGTGGACGCCTCCCGCCCGGAGCTCGCGCTGGTCCTGCACGCGGACGGCCACGGCACCCCGGAACTGAAGATGGGCACGTGGGAGCGGCTGCAGCAGGGCCTGCCGGAGGGGATCCGGATGGCGTGGAAGAACTTCTACGACGAGGACACGCCCACCTTCACGCCGGAGGAGACGTCCGCGATCGAGCCCCAGCCGTGGTTCGTCTCCTACCAGTGAGCCCTGCCGGTCCGCGCTCCCCGCGCCCGCGGACAAGGTCGACGCCGGGGACCCGGATGCGGTCGAGCGGAGCAGGTCGCTGTCCCCGGACGGTCCGGCTCCGCTCCGGGCGGCTGGGGCTTGCTAGCGTGTGGCCGTGCGGACCGACAGACTCCAGAGCCCCCGGCAGCGCAGGGCCATCGACCGGCTGGCCCGGTGGCTCGTCCGCGCCCACGGGGCCGAGCCGGGATGGGACGCGCTGGTGCTGGACGTCCTGAGCGTGGGCCGGGACCTGCGCCTGCAGGTGCGGGAGGTCCGCGGTGACCGCACGACCCGCCGCCCCGTGGACGTGACAGGCCTGCGCAGCGCCCCGCGGCGGCTGGCCCGGGCCCTCCAGGAGGACTACGCCGACCTCGTCGACGGGTCCTGGCTCTCCGCCACGCTGATCGTCACCGTGGCCGAGCGGCGCTGGCAGCGCCCCGGCGTGGAGCTCGTGCTGAACTACGACGAGGACCCGGCCCTCCCGGAGCACGCCCCGCACCCGGTCGCCGCGGAGGACTGGCGCAGGCACCTGGGGCACTACCGCAGGATGGACCGCAAGATCCCGGCCTGGCTGCGGGCACGCCTGACCGCGGCGGGGCTCGACGTCCCAGAGCGCTGAGCGGGCACTGTTCGCCCTGGGGGGAATGGCCGCTCCCGGGCGCCCGGCCGGTTCCCACAGCATCCGGTGCGGCTTAGGCTGGATGCACCTGTTCACCGACCGGAGGGAGAGCCCATGGGACTCGGAGACAAGATCAGCAACGCCGCGGAGAAGGCGAGCGGCACCGCGAAGGAAAAGGTCGGCGACGCCACCGACAACCGCGACCTCCAGGCCGAGGGCCAGGCGGACAAGCTGTCCGGCAGTGCCAAGCAGGCCGGCGAGAACGTCAAGGACGCGGGCAAGAACTTCAAGGACGGAATCTAGCAACACGGTTCAGCCGTCGAACCACACGGAGGGCCCCGGTGTCGCAGTCGACGCCGGGGCCCTCCGCCGTGCTCGCCCGCGGCGTCCGGGACCGGATGGGATGATAGGGCTGTGGATGCCATCGACGTCGTGATGCTGATCGCCCCGCTCGTCACGCTGGTGGCCATCGGTGGTGTGCGTGTCGGGACGCGGCTGGGCCTGCCGGCCCTGCTGCTGTTCCTGCTCTTCGGGATGGTGCTGGGCGAGTCGGGGTTCGGCTTCGAGTTCGACGACGCCACGGTCGCCCAGGGACTGGGCTACGCGGCGCTGGTGCTGATCCTGGCCGAGGGCGGGCTGACGACGAAGTGGGAGGAGATCCGCCCCTCGATCGGGCTGGCCACGGTGCTCGCCACGGTCGGGGTGGTCGTGACCATCGGGCTGATGACGGTCATCGGGCACTATGCCCTGGGGCTGCCGCTGATCCTCGCGCTGCTGTTCGGCGCGGTGAACGCCGGCACCGATGCGGCGGCGGTGTTCTCCGTGCTGCGCGGCATTCCCCTGCCGGGGCGGGTCCGGGCGGTGCTCGAAGGGGAATCGGGGCTCAACGACGCCCCGACGGTGCTGATCGTGACCGCAGCCACCGCCCTGGCCGTCGGGGACCGGCCGGCCGGCGGGGTGGCCGGGGTGGCCGCCATGGTCGTGGCCCAGCTCGCGGGGGGCATCGCCCTGGGCGCGGTCCTCGGGGCCCTGGGAGTGTTCGTCCTGCGCCGCTTCGCGCTGCCGGCGGCCGGTCTGTACCCGCTGGCCGCCCTGGCCTGGTCCGTGCTGGCCTACGGGCTCGCCACCCAGATCAGCGTCTCCGGCTTCGCGGCGGTCTACCTCTGCGCCATGGTGCTGGGCAACGGCCGCCTGCCGCACCGGCACGCCACCCAGGCGTTCGCCGAGGGCACCGGGTGGATCGCCCAGATCGGGCTGTTCGTGATGCTCGGGCTGCTGGCGAGTCCGGGCCGGATCACCTGGGACACCGCAGTGACCGCGCTGCTCGCCGGGCTGTTCCTGACCTTCCTGGTGCGTCCTCTCGCCGTGGCCCTGTGCGCCGTGTGGTTCCGGATGCCCTGGCGGGAGCAGGCCTTCCTGTCCTGGGCCGGGCTGCGCGGGGCGGTCCCCATCATCCTGGCCACGGTGCCCATGGCCGCCCAGATGGAGGACGCCGACAGGCTCTTCGACGCGGTGCTGGTGTTCGTGGTCTGCTACACCGCGATCCAGGCCCCGTCCCTGCCGTGGGTCGCCCGGCGGCTCGGCCTGGTGCGGACCGGTGCCTGCACGGCGGTGGAGATCGAACCGGCCCCGATGGACGAGCGGCGGGCGGACCTGTTCAAGGTCACCCTCACCCAGGACTCCCGTCTGACCGGTCTTCCGCTGCGCTGCCTGGACCTGCCGGCGGACACGGTGGTCGCCCTGGTGATGCGCGGCCCGGACTCGTTCGCACCGGAGGGCGACACCGTGCTGCGCCGTCACGACACGCTGCTCGTGGTCGCCCCCGGCCGTCAGGAAGGGGCGGTCGAGAGGTACTTCGCCGAGGTCACCGCCGCGCCGGAGGACGATCCCGCCTGAGCCCCCGGACCGCGGGCCCGGACCGCGGTCTCAGGTGAGGTCGCTGATCAGCCGCGCCAGGATGTCGTTCATCGCGAGCAGCCCGATGAGCTCGTTGCCCTGGACCACCACCAGGCGGTTGAGGCGGAAGCGGGTCATCAGCGCCGCGGCCTGGTTCACGGACAGGTCCTCGCCGACGGTCACCACCGGCTTGACGGCGGCGTCGTAGACGTTGAGGAGGTCCACGTCCCCCTCCTCCGCCACGATCATCTGCAGCAGCTCGCTGTAGCTGAGCAGCCCGTAGCCGTCGTGGCGGTGCTGCGGCTCCACCACCAGGCTCTTGATCCCGTGGCTGCTCATGGCCGACAGCGCCTCCCGCAGGGTGCTGTAGGGGGAGATGGTGATGACGTCACGCACCATGACGTCCTTGACGGTCAGCACGGGGATCCTCCTGGGGGTCTCGGACGGGGCTCGAACGGGTTCGGGTCAGGCGCCCTCGCGGCGCATGTGCTCCTCGAACCGGGCGACCTGCTGCATGTCGATACCGGTGAGGTGGTCGATGGGGACGCTGAAGGCGATGCCGCGGGAGCCGCCGTCGTCGTCGATCAGGACGTCGTGCAGCGCCTTGAGGATGGGGGTGGCCAGGTGCGTGCCCACGACCATCAGCAGCACGGTCTGGGAGCCCTCGAACGTCAGGCCGAAGAACGTCCGCTTGGTCTCGCCCCCGATCCCCTTGCCCGGGAGGATGGTCACGCCCGTGGCCCCGGCGCGCTGGGCCTGCACGATGCAGGTGTCCTCGAGCTCGTCGGGGGCGATGACCACCACGGCGGTGAACTTCATGTCGGCTCCTTCTGCAGGCGGGGGATCCTCTCCAGGATCATGGCGTACCCGAGCACCGAGATGATCGGGAAGATGGAGGCGAAGGCGATCAGGCCGAAGCCGTCGATCAGCACGTCCCGGCCCTCGATCGCGCCGGCGAGCCCGATGCCGAGAGCCGTCACGAGGGGCACGGTGACCTCCGAGGTGGTGACGCCCCCGAGGTCGAAGGCGAGGGCCACGATGTACTTCGGCGCCAGCAGGACCAGGACGATGACGACGGCGTAGGCCGCCATGATCACGTAGTGCAGCGGTGCTCCCACGAGGATGCGGTACACGCCCAGGGTGATGCCGGCCGCCACGCCGACGGCCACCACGAGCCGGATGGCGGAACCGCTGATCCTGCCCGGCGAGGCGGCCTCGGCCTGCTCCCCGATGGCCACCAGGGCCGGCTCCGCCATGGTGGTGGCGAACCCGATGAGCAGGGCGAAGAGCAGGATGAGGGCGGGCGCTCCGCGCTCGATCAGCTGCTCCGCCATGAGCGTCCCGATGGGGAGCAGCCCGATCTTGAGCCCGACGACGAACGCGTAGAGCCCCACGAGGACCATCATGAATCCCACGGCGACGCGCAGCCGGTGGGACAGGCTGCGCCGCAGCGCGACGTACTGGAAGAACAGGACCACGAACACCATGGGCAGCACGTCCCGGAGCATCTGCGCGAGCCCCAGGACGTGCTGCAGGGCCCAGTGCACCGGGGCGCTCCCGGAGCCGGCGGCGCTGACCTCCGCGGGATCGCCGAAGGCGTAGACCCAGATCCCGTACAGTTGCACGCCGATCATCGGCACCATGACGCACAGGGCCACGAGGCCGAAGCCGTCCCGGAGCGCGCTGCGGCCCCGGATCGAGTTGGCCAGGCCGATCCCGATGGCGGCGATGAGGGGCACGGTGACGATGTTCGTGGTGACGCCGCCGGAGTCGTAGGCGAGGCCCACGATCTCCGGTGGGGCGACGTAGGTGGCGGCGAGCACGAGCGCGTAGCCGGGGATCAGCAGCTTGTGCACCGCCCATCCCCGGAGGGTGCGCAGGATGCCGAGGATGAGCACCGCGCCCACGGACACGGCGATGACGAGGCGCAGCGTGAGGGCGCTGACCCGTCCCTCGCTCACGAGCTCGGCCTGCTCGGCCACGGCGATCAGCGCGGGCTCGGCGACCACCGCGGCGAAGCCGATGGCGAAGCCGAACGGCAGCAGCAGCCCCAGGGCGCCCCGTCGGGCGAACTGGTTGGCCAGGTTCTTGCCGACCGGGAACACGCTGAGGTCGAGGCCCTGGAGGAACAGGGCGATGCCGACGCCCACGATCAGCAGCCCGGCGACGAGCTGCAGGGGCTGGGCCGGCACCTCCCGGAACACGGCCAGCTGGAACACCACGACCACCACCACGATGGGCAGCAGGCTCCGCAGGGCCTTCAGGAACTCCTGGGAGAAGTGCGTGAGGTGCTCCATGGGCGCTCTCCGGCCTCCTCCCCAGGGGATCCGCGGACGGGGTGTCTCCTGCCAGTCTGTCGCGGCGGGCCGGGGACCGTCTACCGGGCGCCGTCCGCGGCGTCGTCGCCGGACTCGACGCCGGCGAGCTCCTCCGGGGAGCCGTGCCCGGTGCGCGCCCGGGTGCGGGCGTCGACGGCCAGCAGGGCGAGGACGACGACGCAGCCGGCCGCGGCCGCGAGCAGCTGCACCCACCAGTCCCCCTCGGGGGCGAGCAGTGTGCGGTCCTCGAGCTGCCACGGCCACAGGGTGCGCAGGGCGCCGAGCATGAGCCCCGTGAGCGCCAGCATGGTGACGCGGTGGTGGTGGTCGAGGAGCCACTGCAGGCCCTTGACGATGACCACCATGCCCAGGGCGGCGCCGAGGAAGAACAGGGACAGATAGCCGAGGTCGAGCTCGTCGACGGCCCGCAGCGTCGGCTGGTAGAGCCCGATCGTCAGGAGCAGGAAGGAGCCGGAGAGCCCGGGCAGCAGCAGCGCGGACACCGCGACCATGGCCGCGAGCACGATGAGCAGCGGCGCTGGCGCCACCGTGGTGGGCGGGATGGACACGAGCACGAATGCGATCGCCGCCGCGAGCGCCACCACGGCCGCGTCCCGGATCCGCAGGGCCCCGCCCGCCAGGCGCAGGGGCACCCCGACGGAGGCCAGGACCATGCCGAAGAACAGCGCCCGCATGGTGACGGGGTACTCCTCCACGAGGTGGCTCATCGGGCCGGCCACGGTGAGCAGGGCCGCCACCATCCCGATCACCACGGGCACCACGATCCGCCAGTGCACCCGGCCCAGGTGGTGCCGCACCCCGGCGGAGCGGTCGGGTCCGAGCAGCGCCCGCTTGCCGGCCGACACCACGTGCCCCGCGGAGTTGATGAGCTCGTCGTAGATGCCGACCACGAGCGCCACGGTGCCGCCGCTGACCCCGGGGACGGTCTCGACCACGCCGATGAGCGCGCCGCGCACCACGTTGCCCGGGATGCTGCGGCGGACCTCCCCGCCGGCGGTCGTCGTGGCGGTCGGCGTGGCGGTGGCCGTGGTGGCCGGCGGTGTCGAGGGACGGTCCGGGGGCGAGGAGGGCGTCACAGGTGCTCCTGGGCGGTGAGAGGGGACGGTGGGAGGGGGCGGTGGGAGAGTGCCGTGGGAGACGGCGGGCGGAAGTGGGCGCGTGGAAGAGGGGACGCCTGCCAGGGTACCGGGGCGGACGCCGGCCCCCACGGTCCCGGATGTGCCGTCGGCCACTCCTGCGTAGACTGGCCCGACCGCCCGAGCCTCGACCCAGGAGCCCCACCATGAGCCCCGACCACGTTGGTTTCGCCCTGATCCTGCTGGCAGCACTGTTCCTCGTGGGGAAGTGGTTGCGGGTCCGGGTGCGGTGGATCCAGAAGATCTTCCTGCCCAGCTCCATCATCGCGGGCTTCCTCACCCTGCTGGCCGGCCCCCAGGTCCTGGGCCGGCTCGGGGAGGCCGCCGGAGTCGGCTGGCTCGCGGACGGGGGCGTCTTCACCCCGGAGATCCTCGAGGTCTGGTCCGCGCTCCCCAGCCTGCTCATCAGCGTGGTCTTCGCGACGCTCTTCCTCGGGGCGTCCATCCCCGGCCCGCGGCGAGTCGCCCGGCTCGCCGGCCCGCAGCTGTCGGTGGGTCTCGCCTTCGGCTCCGGCCAGTACGTCATCGGGCTGCTGCTGGTCATCGCGGTCCTCGGTCCGCTGTTCGGGATCTCCCCCATGGCCGGCGCCCTGATCGAGATCGGTTTCGAGGGCGGCCACGGCACCGCGGCCGGGATGCGGCCCGTGATGGAGGAGCTCGGCTTCGCCGAGGGCGCGGACCTGGCCCTGGGCATGGCCACCGTCGGCCTGGTGGGCGGCATCGTCATCGGGATCGCCGTCATCAACTGGGGCGTGCGGACCGGGCGCACCAAGGTGATCAGGACCAACGTGGAGCAGTCCATCGAGGAGCAGAAGGGCCTCTACCGCCGGGACGAGAACATCCCCGCGGCCATGATGACCTCCCGGCCGGCCTCGATCGAGCCGCTCACCCTGCACGTGGCCGTGGTGGGCATCGCCATCCTCATCGGCTACCTCATCCTCACGGCCCTGCAGTGGATCGAGCAGGCCCTGTGGGCGGACACCGTGGAGCTGCTCGCGTTCGTGCCCCTCTTCCCGCTCGCCATGCTGGGCGGCGTGGTGGTGCAGCTGGTCATGGACCGGCGAGGCATCGGCCATCTGCTGGACCACCAGATGATGCTGCGCATCCAGGGCATCGCCCTCGACTTCCTGATCCTCGCCGCGATCGCGACCCTGTCCCTCACCGCGATCGCCGCGAACTGGGAGACGTTCCTGATCCTGTCCGTGGCCGGCATCGTCTTCTGCACCGGCTTCCTGATCCTGTTCGTGCCGAAGATCATCCCCGACTACTGGCTCGAGCGCGGCATCGCGGACTTCGGCCAGTCCATGGGCGTGACCGCCACCGGCCTCATCCTCATGCGCATCGCCGACCCGCACGACGAGAGCCCGGCGATGGAGGCCTTCGGCTACAAGCAGCTGTTCTTCGAACCGTTCTTCGGCGGCGGGCTGATCACCGCGGCCTCGGTGCCGCTGATCTACCAGTTCGGCCCGTGGCCGCTGTTCATCGCCATGTCGGTGCTGTTCGTGGTGGCGCTGGTCGGCGGCATGTCCTACCGCCGCCGGCTCGTGGCGTCCGGTGCCGCCGAGGCCGTGCACGCCCGGCAGGCCTGAGCGGTCATGAGCGACGCCGTCGTCGCCACGGACCTCGGGCGGATGCCCGTGCACGTGGCGGTGCCCGGCGGCCCGGGCCCTGGCCCGGTGTGGTGCTCGTGCACGACTTCACCGGGATGAGCCAGGACCTGCGCCACCAGGCGGACCGGCTGGCGGGCGAGGAGTTCCCGGCGGTCGCCCCGGACCTCATCCACCGGGGCAGCCGGCTCCGCTGCCTGCGCACGGTCATGAAGGACATCGGCGCCCGCCGGGGGCGCACGTTCGACGACGTCGAGGCGGGGCGGACACCACGCCCCTGGGCGCTGACGCCGGCCGGCGCCTGGAGGGCATCCTCACGGAGACCGGGGTGGAGCACGACATCAGGATCTACCCCGGCATGGGCCACGGCTTCATGAACGACCACTACCCCGAGGACCTCTCCCCGGCGCTGCGGGTGCTCGGCCGGTTCAGCGGCACCGCCTACGACGACCCGGCCGCCCTGGACGCCCGGCGCCGGATCGTCGCGTTCTTCGACCGGCGCCTGCGGGAGCAGACCGCCCCGGACGACCCGCAGAAACCGGCCGGCTGAGCTCGGCGGGGGCTGCCACCGCGGTGCCCGGGCACGCTCCGGGGCGTCCCGGCGCCGCGGCGGCAGCCGGGACGGTCTCACCGGGCGAGCAGCAGTGCCAGCACCCCGCCGAGGACCACGTAGACCATGGCGGTGGGGAACGTGGAGCGCAGCACCCGGCCCTCCTGGCCGGTGAGGCCCACGGTGGCCACGGCGGCCACGATGTTGTGGGGGCAGATGAGGTTGCCGACCGCGGCGCCGAACCCCTGCGCCCCGAGCAGCGGCAGCACGGGCAGCCCCACCGCCTCGGCGGTGGTGGCCTGGAGCTCCGTGAAGAGCACGTTGGAGGCGGTCGCCGATCCGGTGACGAAGGTCCCGAACGCCCCGACGGCCGGGGCCACCAGCGGCCAGGCGGCGCCGGCGCCGGCCGCGGCGTAGGCCAGTTCGTCGGTCATCCCCGCGTGGGACATCGTGCGGGCGATGGTGACCATCGCGACCAGCGCCACCAGCACGGGGCCCAGCTGACGGGTGGCCGCCACGAAGGCGCCGAGGACGTCCCGGCCGGGCGCCCGCTGGAGGAGGGCACCGGCGACGAAGGCCGCCGTCAGCAGCACGGCCGGGTGGAACAGCGGCTGCACGCTGCCGGAGAAGCCCGTGCCCGTCCCCCACTCGAGCACGACGTCCCGCAGGGCGTCCCGCAGCGGCGGGACCAGCCGGGTGACCAGCACCAGCGCCACCAGCACCAGGTACGGGGCGGCCGCCAGCACCATCGGCAGCTCCCGGCCCTCCACCGGCTCCGCGCCGGGGACGGCGCGGGGCGCAGCAGGGGTCGCGGCACCGGGCCCCGCACCCGCACCCACCCGGCCGCGGCGCCGCACGAGGACCAGCGCGAACACGGAGAACCCAACGAGGGCCCCGCCCAGGGTCGGCAGCTCGGGGCCGACGAAGAAGGCGATGAGCCCGTAGGGCACCAGGAAGGCGGCGGCCGCGAGCGCGCCCCAGGACCACAGTCCGCGGGTGTCGCCGAAGGCGCGGCCGATGGTGAGCACCACCGCGGTCATCAGGACGCCGCCGAGGATCACGTGGTAGGGCACGGTGGCGCGGGCCAGCTCGGCCCCGGTGACGTCGACCAGCGCGGTCTGGGCCAGCACCGGTGTGCCCACGGCGCCGAAGGAGACGCCGGCGGCGTGCCCGATCATGGCCGCCGAGACGGCGTGCAAAGGCGGCATTCCGGCGGCCACGAGGAACGGGGCGGCGAGGGCCACCGGTGTCCCGAACCCGGCGGCCCCCTCGAGGAACAGCGCGAAGAACCACGCCACGAGGAGCGCGCCCAGCCGGGGGTCGGGGTGCAGCCGTGCCAGCCCGGAGCGCAGCCGCAGGGCCGCGCCCGTGCGTTGCTGCAGGTGGTGGATCCCCAGGGCCGGGCCGATGATGCCGATCACGGTGAGGGCGATGAAGGACGCCTCGGCCAGCACTCCCGCGGATCCGGACCACGCGGTGAACGGGTCGGCGGCCCCGCCGAAGCCGAACGCGGTCACGGCCAGCACCAGCGTGACCACCGCGGTCACCAGCCCCGCCCGTGCGGCCGACCAGCCGGCCGCGGTCATGAGGACCAGCACCACCAGCACCGGTGCCGCGGCCAGGAGCGCCTGCAGGCCCGTCCCGCTCACGCCGCGCCGGCGGAATCGCAGACGGCGTCCGGGACGGTGCCGGCCCGGTGCGGGGCGCCCTCGGGGAGGGGAACGACGTCCTCGCCGCCCCGCTCGGTGCTGCATTCCGTTGCGCTCATGGTCCACCTCCGCCTTCGACCCTAGAGGCGCCGGGCCTGGTGGTCCATGCATGGGAGATCCATGCATGGACCCGTCACAGCGCGGGCGCCGGCCGGCGCCCGCGACACGGATGACGGC
Source organism: Kocuria aegyptia (assembly GCF_039530085.1). Classification (NCBI taxonomy): domain Bacteria; kingdom Bacillati; phylum Actinomycetota; class Actinomycetes; order Micrococcales; family Micrococcaceae; genus Kocuria; species Kocuria aegyptia. The sequence continues at coordinate 17,799 of NZ_BAAAOA010000046.1, read as the reverse complement.
CTGCGACGACGAATTCACGACGTGTTGTTGTTCACGCCCGCGGCCGGGACGGCCGTCACAGAACGCCGCCCCCGACACCCCTCGGACAACCGGTGCAGGTTGCCGACCGGACGGGGGTGTGACGAAGGTCAAGACGTCCGGGCGGTTTGTCAAATCGGGGCGGCCGCACGGGGCGCCCGGGACAGTGCACCATGGAAGGACCCGATGACGAAAACCAAGATGGGAGGTGGCGTCATGACCGCTGCTGAGAAGTGGATGACCGACCTGAACCAGATCCGGCCCGGCGACCGGCTCGAGATCTGGGACGAGTTCTACGAGAGCTGCGTCGGCACCGTGGGGCAGGTCTCGCACCCCCTGGGGGTCCTGTGGATCCTCGAGGCCGGCACCGGCGTCCGCCGGCTGTTCTCCTTCGAGGGCTGCCGTCTGCGCCCCGCGCCCCTGGCCCTCGCGGCCTGACCGGACACGGTCCACGACGCCCGATCGGGCCGGTTCGCACCGGCACCCGGTCGGGCGTCGTCGTGCCCTGGGCCGGCGCGGCCGTGCACGGCAGGATGGGCCCATGAGCATCCTCATCGGCCTCGACATCGGCGGCACCACGACCCACGGCCTGCGGGTCGAGGACGGCCACCCGGTGCAGGAGGCGGTCGGCGGCAGCGCGAACGTGCAGAACGTCAGTCCCGAGGAGGCCTCCCGCGCCCTGGCGGGCGTCCTCGGTGAGCTGGGGGCCGGCGCCGCGGACGTGGTCGTGGCGGGGGCCGGCGGCGTCGACACGCCCGCGGACGCCGAGGCGCTGCGCACGCTCGTCGCCGCGCACACGGGGTCGGCGCGGATCGTCGTCGTGCACGACACCCGGCTGGTCCTGGCCGCCGGCGGGTGCAGCACCGGCATCGCGGTCATCGCCGGCACCGGCTCCGCCGCCTGGGGCGCCGCCCCGGACGGCCGGGAGGCCCGCGCCGGCGGCTGGGGGCACCTGCTGGGCGACGAGGGCAGCGGCTACTGGCTGGGCCGCGAGCTCGTGCGCCGCGCCCTCGCCCGGCTCGACGACGGGCTGCGGCCCGACGCCCTGGACCGGGCCGTACTGGCGCGCTGCGGGCTCACCGAGCCCGGCGCGCTCATCGAGCGGTTCCACGGCGGCGCGGACCGCGGGTTCTGGGCCGGGCTCTCCCGGGTCGTCTTCGAGGCCGCGCCGCACGACGACGACGCCCTGCAGCTGGTGGACCGCGCGGCCGGCGCGCTGGCCGACCTCGCCGCCACCGTGTCCCGGCGCCTGGAACTGGCCGGCCCGGTAGTGGTGGGCGGTGGCCTGGCACGGCACCAGCCGCTGCTGCGGCGCCGGTTGCGGGAGGCCGCCGCGGCCCGCGGTCTCGGGGAGCTGCGGGTGCTCGAGCGCGACCCGGTGCACGGCGCGGTGGCCCTCGCGCACCGCCGGTGACGGAGCAACCGCGGCGGAGCCCTACCCTGAACGGGTGACCACCCTCGCTCCCGCCCGCAGTCCCAGGCTGCGGCCGACCGTCTTCGTGCTGGCCGCCGTCGTCTCCGTCCAGTTCGGCGGGGCCCTCGCCGCCGTCCTGGTGCCCCTGATCGGGGCGTCCGCCACGGTGACCATGCGGCTACTCATCAGCGCGGCGATCATGCTGGCCGTCATCCGGCCGCGGCTGCGCGGGCGCAGCCGGGCGGCGTGGCGCTCCGGCCTGTCCTTCGGGGCGGCCCTGGCGGGCATGAACTTCGCGTTCTACCAGTCCCTGGCCACCCTGCCCCTGGGCGTGGCCGTGACCATCGAGTTCCTGGGCCCCCTCACCCTGTCCGCGGTGCTCTCCCGGCGCGCCCGCGACATCGTCGCCGTGGCGGCGGCCCTGTGCGGGATCGTGCTCATCTCCCAGGCCCTCACCGTGCCGTGGGCGGAGCTCGACCTCGCCGGCATCGCCTGGGCGGCGCTCGCCGGGGCGGGCTGGGCCGCCTACATCCTGGGCAGCCGGTCCGCGGGCCGGCACTTCGACCGGCTGGACGGTCTCGCCGTGGCCCTGGTCGTGGCCGCCGTCCTGGTCACCCCGGTGGGCGTGCTCACCGCGCACGCCCCGGCCCTGACGTGGGGCGTACTGGGCGCCGGGGTGGGGATCGCGATGCTCTCCTCCGTGGTCCCCTACTCCCTCGAGCTGCTGGCGCTGCGGGCCATCCCGCCCAAGGTCTTCGGGATCCTGCTGAGCCTGGAGCCCGCGGTCGCCGCGCTCGCGGGGCTCCTGGTGCTCAGCCAGGCGCTCACGGGCCTGCAGCTCGTGGGGATGGGCCTGGTGGTGGCCGCGAGCGCCGTGGTCATGGTCGGCGGCGGAGCGCCCGAGCTGAAGGAGGACGCCGCCGCGGACCCGGCGGCGGGCCCGGTGACCCGGGGAGAATGATCAGCCCCCTGTTCAATGCCGGACGTCCGTGATGGGATGGAGCCATGGAAGCCAACGAGATCATGGACCGTATCCGCTCCGCCCGCGACCACGCCCTGGAGCAGGAGCGTGAGGAGCGCAGCAACATCGCCGACGCCGACACCGCGGACAAGCAGGGCGCCGCGAGCGTGCGCCTGGCCACCCGGCAGGCCGTGCGGGAGGCCCTGGACGACATCCTCGGCGAGAGCACCGACCCCGAGCAGGACGGCTGAGCACTCGGACCGCGGAGCACCCGAACGGCATGACCAGCGTTCCCGGAGCGCCGCGGTGACGCGCACGGCCGTGGTCGGGGCGGGCATCGTGGGCCTCGCCGCCGCCCACGTCCTGCGGGCGCGCGGCGCCGACGTCACCCTGTACGAGTCCGGGCCGCCCGGCGGCGGGCAGTCCGCCGGACAGGGCCGGATCTTCCGGCACGCCCACGACGACCCCCGCCTGGTGGCGCTCGTCGCCCGCAGCCGGGCCCTGTGGCGGGAGTGGGAGCAGGAGTTCGGCGTCGAGCTGGTCTCCCCCGACGGCGCCGTGGCGATCGGGGACGGGGTCGAGGACAAGCTGCGCGCCCTGGAGCCGTTCGCCGACGTCCCCGTGCGGCGCCTCTCCCCCGGGGAGCTCCACGACCGTCTGCCGCTGCTGGCCGACTGGACCGGCCCCGCGATGCTCGACGTCCACGGCGGCGCCATCCGCACCCTCGCCGCCGTCGCGGCGCTGGTGCACCGGCTCGAGGAGGCGATGCTGCGCGAGCACGTGCTCTCGGTGCGGCGCACGGACGGCGGGGCCGTGGAGGTGCGCACCGGGACCAGCTGCCAGACCTACGACCACGTGCTGCTGTGCGCCGGCCGGGGCACCGCGCCGCTGGCCCGCGGAGCGGGGCTCGACCTGCCCGTGGAGGTCGGCGCGCACGTCCGCCTCGGCTTCGCACTGGCCCCCGGGCCGGCAACCACCGGGGGCGCAGGCCCCGGCAGTGCCGCCCCCGGCACCGGCCGCGGCCTCCCGACCTTCCAGGACGGCAGCGGGGCCTTCGGGGAGACGGGCGTGTACGCCGCGCCGTACCCGGACGGCCGGCACTACTCGGTGGGGCTCAGCGCGGACACGCCCGCCCACCCGGGCGGCGGCCTCGCCGATCCCGCCGAGCTCGCCGCCCTGGCCGACCGGACCGCGGCCTACGTGCGGCGCGCCCTGCCCGGCCTGGACCCGCATCCGGTCGACCACGTGCACTGCTGGGTCACCCGGCTGCCGTGGGGCGACGACGGTGTGGGCGTCTGGTCCGAGGACGGGCTCACCGCCCTGGCCGGGCACAACCTGTTCAAGCAGGCTCCCGCGCTCGGCGAGGCGCTCGCGGAGACCGTGCTGACCGGCACGGTCCCGGGGCACCTCCACCACGGGCAGCGGCTGGGCCGCTCGGCCGGCTGAGACCGCCGGGCGCGCACTGGTTGCCGCCGGCGCGGACCGGCGTAAGGTCTCTGAGGGTGCCCACGACCAGACAGGAGACCACCGGTGCCGTTCATCCTGTTCCGCCTGGTCCGCCGGCTCGGCCGTCTGCGGGCCTGGGGGCTGCCGCTGCTGCTCATCGCCACGGTCTTCCTCACCAGCTGGCCCCTGATGGCCTGGGCGGAACCGCCCGAGAACACGATCACCGCCGCGGAGAACTACTGGTGGTGGTTCCTGGTGACGGCCTCCACCGTGGGCTACGGCGACTTCTTCCCCACCACTCCCGGCGGCCACCTGGTCGGCGTGTACGTCATCGTCGGCGGCATCGCCACGCTGACCATCATCTTCACCAGGATCGCCACCGCGATCGAGAACGCAAAGGGACAGCGCATGAAGGGCCGGATTGACCTCGGCATGTCGGACCACCTGGTCATCCTCGGCTACACGCCCGGCCGCACCGAACGGCTCGTCCAGGAGCTCACCGGGGACGGCACCGGGTCGATCGTGCTGTGCGCGTGGGAGGACGTGCCGCAGCACCCGATGCCCGAGCACCCCGGCGTCGGGTTCGTCCGTGGCGATCTCGCCGACGAGGCCGTGCTGCGCCGGGCGGGCGTGCACCGCGCGGCACGGGTTCTCGTCGACGCGCGCGACGACAACGAGGCGCTCACGCTCACCGTGGCGGTCACGCACGTGAACCCGGACGCCCACGTCGTCGTGACGCTGCGCGACATGGGCCGGGCCCGGAACTTCTCCTACGTCGACGACGACGTGCGGTGCGTGCAGTGGCACTCGCCGCGCCTGGCGACCGAGGAGCTGCAGGACCCGGGCATCGCCGCGGTGTACACCGAGCTCATGACCCACGGCGGGCGCAACACCTACAGCATCCGGCTGCCCGCGGGGCTGGCCGGCACGGGCTTCGGGCGGGTCCAGGAGGCCATGGGCCGCGGTTTCGGCGCCACCGTGCTCGCCGTCCAGCACGACGGCGCGCTGCTCGTCCCCGGGTGGGAGACCCCGCTGCCGGGGGGCTCCGTGCTGTTCTACGTGGGCGAGCGCCGCCTCTCGGAGGACGAGGTCACCGGCTGCTGCTCGGTCTGAGGCCGGCGTCCGAGCCCCAGCCCCGTCGTCCGGGCCCCGGCCCCGTCCGTCCCGGCCGGCCTCAGAAGTCCGCTGCGGGCGCCCATCCTCCGGACGGCGGTGCGGGACGGTCCAGGGCGGGCACGTCCGCCGACAGGGCCTGGAAGATCTCCTCCGCCTCCGCCGCGGGGACCACCCTGTTGAGGTCGTGGACGTCCGGCTCCCACGGCATGGTCTCGATGCTGATGTTCTCCTGGGGAACGCGGGCGAGACCCGCCCCCAGCCTCGCCATGGTGCCGACCCGGGCCAGGTCCGTGTCGGTGCGCACCGACGAGGTCACGGCGTCCAGGAACGCATGGGCCCGCCGGGGGTGCGTGAGCAGCTTCCGGTCCCTGACGCGGTCCACGACCGTGTGCATCACCGTCTGCTGGTTGCCCATGCGCGCGATGTCGCTGCCGTCCCCGATGCTGTAGCGCGTCCGGGACCAGGCCAGCGCCTGGTCCCCGTCCAGGACCTGCTCACCGGCCGGGAGGTCGAGCTCCGCCTTCGGGTCGAAGAGCGACTCCGGCAGGTCCACCGGGAGCCCGTCCAGGGAGTCGACGATGCGGGCGAAGCCCTCGAAGCGCAGCTCGAGGAAGTGGTCCAGGGACACACCGCTCAACGACTCCACCGCCGTGACGAGGCATCCGGCCCCTGCACCCAGCGCACCGTTGATCATGCCGTAGTAGCCGGAGTACACGTCGTCGAGGTCCTCGGCGCAGGCGGGGAGGTCCAGCACGGTGTCACGAGGGATCTGGATCGCATCGATCCGGGAGCGGTCCTCGCTGAGGTGGACCAGGACCATGGAGTCGGCCCGGTCCCCCATCAGCGGATCGTCGTCCCGGGCGTCCGAGCCGACCACCAGCACATTGACCCCGCGCCCGGCCGCTGTGCTCGCGGGTGCCGCCGTCTCCTCCCGCGTCAGCTCGACCGTGTCGATGTCGGCGGCCAGCCGCGCGAAGCGCACCGCGGTGGCCGACACCGTGGCCGCCACGAGCAGGGCGAGCACGACGCCCAGCGTCACGGCCAGCCGGCACCATCGGGGCAGCGTCCGGAACGACGGCAGCGCATGAGGGGAGGTCGGCATGCAGGTCCTCGATCGTTCGGGCTTCTTCCGGGACGCCGCGGCACTCCGGACGTCAGCCTCGAACTGTAGGAGGCCGCACTGAGTGCCGCCTGGACAGGGCCGTGGCCCAGGACCGGTGCACCGGCCGGAACCGCCGGCCGGCGGTTCCGGCAGGCCGGGCCTGGCGCTGCCGGCCGCCCTCGCGGCGCCGGCGGCGCTCGCCGGCGCCTTCACCCGGAGCGCCCTCATGGTCCGCCCCCTGGCGCGGCACACCACCGCGGCGCAGGATCCGGCCGGGTCCGGCTACGGCCGGCGGGCGGGGCTGAGCACCCGCGGGACGTAGCGGACGGGTTCGGCGGTCCTGGCCACGATGTCCCGCAGGGCCTCCAGGGAACCGGGGACGACCCCGGCGGCCCGCAGCTGGACCAGGACGTTGCCGATCGCGGTGGCCTCGACCGGTCCGGCGTGGACGGGGCGGCCGGTGCGGTCGGCGGTGAGCTGGCACAGCAGGGCGTTCTGCGATCCGCCGCCCACGACGTGCACGGTGCGGATGGGCCGCCCGGAGAGCCGCTCGGCCTGCTCGATGGTGGTGGCGTAGGCCGCGGCCAGGGACTCCAGGATGGAGCGCACCACCTCGGCGCGGGTGCGCGGGGGCTCGAGGTCGTGCTCGCGGCACCAGGCGGTGATGCGGGCGGGCATGTCCCCGGGAGCGGTGAAGCGGTCGTCGGTGGCGTCGAAGACCGGCACCGGGCGGGTGACCGCGGCGGCCTCGGCGAGCAGGGCCGCGAGGTCGCTGCTGCGCTGGGCGTCGGTGGCCCCGGGCCCGTCCCAGGTGCGCATGGACTCGGTGAGCAGCCACAGCCCCGAGACGTTCTTCAGGTACCGCACCCGACCGTCCACGCCGCCCTCGTTGGTGAAGTTCGCCGCCCGGCTCTCCTCGGTGAGCACCGGGGCCTCCAGCTCGATGCCGACCAGGGACCAGGTCCCGGAGGAGATGAAGGCCGCGTCCTCGGCGGTGCTCGGCACCGCGGCCACCGCCGAGGCGGTGTCGTGGGAGCCCACGGCGGTGACCGGCAGCCCGGGGCCGGCGCCCAGGTCGGCCGCCACCGCCGGCAGCAGCGACCCGATGGTGGTGCCGGGGGCGACGACGGGGGCGAGCAGCTCCCGGGCGAGTCCCAGCTCCGCCAGCAGCCCGGTGTCCCACTGCCGGGTGCGGGCGTCGAGCAGGCCGGTGGTGGAGGCGTTGGTGGCCTCGGTCACCTCCTGCCCGGTGAGCCAGTAGGCGATGAGGTCCGGGATCAGCAGCGCCCGGTCGGCCAGGTCGAGCGTGCCCGCGACCCGGTCGGCGGCCAGCTGGAAGACGGTGTTGAACGGCAGGTGCTGCAGGCCGTTGCGGGCGTAGAGCTCCTCGGGGCCGACCTGCCCGTGCACGGCGGCCACCCCGGCGGCGGTGCGCTCGTCCCGGTAGTGGTAGGGCACCCCGAGCATCCGGCCGTCCCGCAGCAAGGCGTAGTCCACCGCCCAGGAGTCGACCCCGACGGAGACGACGTCCTCGTCCCCCCGCAAGGCCTGGGCCAGCCCGGCGGTCAGGGACCGGTGGAGCTCGGTGATGTTCCAGTGCAGCCCGGCCCGGTGCCCCTCGTGCAGGCGCACGGGCTGGTTGGGGAAGCGGGCGACGGGGCGCATCCGGAGCCGCCCGTCCGCGAGGCCCCCGAGGATCACCCGCCCGCTGGTGGCTCCGAGGTCGACGGCGGCGACCGCCGCGGTGGTGCGCACCGGGCTCACCGGAGGAAGGCGGCGGCCACGCCGGCGTCGACGGGCACGTGCAGCCCGGTGGTGTGGGAGAAGTCGGCGGTGCACAGGGCGAACACCGCGTTGGCGACGTTCTCGGGCAGCACCTCCCGCTTGAGCAGGGTGCGCTGGGCGTAGTACGCCCCCAGCTCCTCCTCCGGCACGCCGTAGACCGCGGCGCGCTTGGCGCCCCAGCCGCCGGCGAAGATCCCGGAGCCGCGCACCACGCCGTCGGGGTTGATGCCGTTGACCTTGATGCCGTGCTCGCCCAGTTCGGCGGCCAGCAGCCGGACCTGGTGGGCCTGGTCGGCCTTGGTGGCGGAGTAGGCGATGTTGTTGGGGCCGGCGAAGATCGAGTTCTTCGAGGAGATGTAGACGATGTCCCCGCCCAGCTCCTGGGCGATCAGCACCCGGGCGGCGTTCTTGGACACCAGGAAGGAGCCCTTCGCCATGACGTCGTGCTGCAGGTCCCAGTCGGCCTCGGTGGTCTCCAGCAGCGGCTTGGACAGGGACAGCCCGGCGTTGTTGACCACCAGGTCCAGCCCGCCGAAGGCCAGGACGGACTCAGCGATCGCCGCCTGCACGGCGGCCTCGTCGGAGACGTCGACGGCGACCCCGACGGCCACGTCCGGGCCGCCGAGCTCCGCGGCCGCGGCCCGGGCCTTCTCGGGGTCGAGGTCGGCGATCACCACGCAGGCGCCCTCGGCGGCCAGGCGGGTGGCGATGGCCTTGCCGATCCCGGAGGCCGCACCGGTCACCAGGGCGATCCGGGTGGCCAGCGGCTTCGGCTGCGGCATGCGGGCCAGCTTGGCCTCCTCCAGGGCCCAGTACTCGATGCGGAACTTCTCGGCCTCGTCGATCGGGGCGTAGCGGGAGATCCCCTCGGCCCCGCGCATGACGTTGATGGCGTTGAGGTAGAACTCCCCGGCGACGCGGGCGGTCTGCTTGTCCTTGCCGAAGGAGAACATCCCGACCCCGGGGACCAGCACGATCGCCGGGTCCGCCCCGCGGATGGCCGGCGAGTCGGCCGTGGCGTGGCGGTCGTAGTAGGCCTGGTAGTCGGCGCGGTAGGCTTCATGCAGCTCCTTCAGCCGCGCGATCGAGTCCTCGACCGGGGCGCCGGCGGGCAGGTCCAGGACCAGGGGCTTGACCTTGGTGCGCAGGAAGTGGTCCGGGCAGGAGGTGCCGAGTGCGGCCAGGCGCGGGTGCTCGGCGGCGGCCAGGAACTCCAGCACCCGGGCGTCGTCGGTGAAGTGGCCCACCTGCGCCCGGTCCGAGGAGGCCAGCCCGCGGATCACCGGGGCCAGGGCCGCGGCCTTGGCCCGGCGCTGCGCCTCCGGCAGGGCCCCGCAGCCGGGCAGGGCGGGGCCGAAGGGCTCGTCCGAAGAGTGCTGGTCGATGTAGGCCTCGGCGGTGCGAATGATCCACAGCGAGTTCTGTTCGGCCTCCTCGCTGGTGTCGCCCCAGGCGGTGATCCCGTGGCCGCCCAGGATGCAGCCGACGGCCTCCGGGTTGGCCTCCTTGACCGCCGCGATGTCCAGGCCCAGCTGGAAGCCGGGGCGGCGCCAGGGCACCCACACGGCCTTCCCACCGAAGATCTCGCCGGTGAGCCGCTCGCCGTCGGCGGCGGTGGCCACCGCGATCCCGGAGTCCGGGTGCAGGTGGTCCACGTGGGCGGCGTCGACCAGCCCGTGCATGGCCGTGTCGATCGACGGCGCGGCCCCGCCCCTGCCGTGCAGGCAGTAGTCGAAGGCCGCGACCATCTCGTCCTCGTGCTCGACCCCGCGGTAGACGCCGGTCAGCGCACGGACCCGGTCCAGGCGCAGCGTGGCCAGACCATTCTCGGTCAGGGTGCCGAGGTCCCCGCCGGAGCCCTTGACCCACAGCAGTTCGATGTTCTCACCGGTCACCGGGTCCGTGGCGGTGCCCTGGGCGGAGGTGTTCCCGCCGGCGTAGTTGGTGTTCTTCGGGTCCGCGCCGAGCCGGTTGGAGCGGGCGATCAGGTCCGCCACGGTGTCCTGGGCGGTCTGCTGGGCTGCGGTGTGCTGGGCGTTCATGACAGGGTGCTCCTCGTCGGAGAGATCAGGTTCGGGGAGATCTGGTGAGGTCGGTCGGGGAGGACGCGGTCGGGCTCAGGAGGCCCAGGAGGCCTGGGTGCCGCCGATCCGCTCGGCGGCCAGGCGCTGCTGGTGGCCAGAGGCGGCGTAGGCGGCCATCGGCTCCGCCGGCAGGCCCCGGGACTCCCGCCAGGCGGCCAGGGCGGGGCGGACGTCGGTGTAGAAGGCGTCCATCAGCACCTGGTGGGCGCCGAGCACGTCCCCGGCCTCCTGCGCGGCGGTCAGGGCCGCGCGGTCCAGCAGCAGGGCGCGGGCGGTCATCTCCTGGACGTTGAGCACCGAGCGGATCTGACCGGGGATCTTCTCCTCCACGTTGTGGCATTGGTCGAGCATGAAGGCCACACTCGAGGCCGGGTCCAGGGCGCCGCCGCGGACGACCTCGACCATGATGCGGAAGAGCTGGAACGGGTCCGCCGCCCCCACGATGAGGTCGTCGTCGGCGTAGTTGCGGGAATTGAAGTCGAAGGAGCCGAGCTTCCCGAGCCGCAGCAGCTGCATCACGATGAACTCGATGTTGGTGCCCGGAGCGTGGTGGCCGGTGTCCAGGCACACCAGCGCCCGCTCCCCGAGGGCGGTGACCTGGGCGCAGGCCGTGCCCCAGTCCGGGACGTCGGTGTGGTAGAACGCCGGCTCGAAGAACTTGTACTCCAGCACCAACCGCTGCTCGGCCCCGACCTGGGCGTAGATCTCCGCCAGCGACTCCGCCAGCCGGTCCTGGCGCCCGCGCATGTCTTGCTGGCCGGCGTAGTTCGACCCGTCGGCCAGCCAGATCTTCAGGTCCCGCGACCCGGTGGCGGCCATGATCTCCAGGCACCGCAGGTGGTGGTCGACCGCCTTCCGCCGGATCGTGGGGTCCGAGTGGGTCAGGGAGCCGAACTTGTAGTCCTCGTCCTGGAAGGTGTTGGAGTTGATCGTGCCCAGAGCCACGCCCTGGTCACTCGCGTACCGCGCCAGGGCGGCGTAGTCGTCCACCTGGTCCCACGGGATGTGCAGCGCCACCGTCGGGGCCAGCCCGGTGAATCGGTGCACCGTGGCCGCGTCAGCGATCTTCTCCTGGATCGTGCGCGGGGTGCCCGGGGTGGAGAAGACCTTGAACCGGGTCCCGGAGTTGCCGAACGCCCATGAGGGCAGCTCGATGGCCTGGGCGGCCAGCTGAGGCGCGATGTCGTCGAGAACAGGCATGTATTTCACATCTTCCGTGGGAGACGGCTGTGGGAGACGGCTGTGGGATACAACTCTGGTGGCCGACACGATGCCGTCACCAAATATATGAATCGTTTCATAAGTCTATCCAGTGATGCTTATCACGTCAATGGTGAGCCACGGAGGAGGGCCACAGAACAGGACAGGGACGCCCCCAGGTTGGAGTATGACAGCTGGGCGATCTGCCTCGAAGAGAAGCTGATGCAGGGCCGCCGCCCATACCGATCGACGCACCCACCGGGTGTGACGGTTGTTGATGAACGCGTGAACCCAGCGATGGCAGGGTTTATGGTTGTCCACCCAGGGCGAATGACCGGGCAGAGCCACCACCCAGGGCTGTCGCTGCAGCACCTCAACCTGCCGACGACGATGTCGCCCGGAGGGGTCGTGCAGTCCCTCGCGCCACCGGGACACGCATGGTCCGCGCCAGCGCCGGACCCGGACGGCAATGTCATAAAATGTGACCATTGACACTCTGAGGTAGCTGTGGGAACGTTTCAATTTGAAACGACTCAGATCGGAGCATCGACGATGGCACCGCCTATTCCTCAGCAACATCACACGGAGCAGGAACCTGTCGTGCAGGCGGCTGAAGCTCGGATGTCGGCTGCAGCCCACGCCCGGGAGACTGCTCCGCGCCGAACTCGCCGCAAGAACGGGGTGGCCGGTCGAGTACCGTGGTGGTTCCTCGCGCCTGCAACCGCGTTGTATCTCTTCGTGGTGGTGTGGCCGAGTCTCCAGGGCACGGCCTTCGCCTTCACGAACTGGGACGGACTCTCCGCCGACCGCGACTTCGTAGGCCTGGCGCAGTTCCGCCGCATTCTCGCCGACCCTGGCGCATACGGTGCGATTATCAACACCCTGCTCATCGCTGCTGGAGTCGTCATCATCCAGAACCTCATCGGGCTTTTGCTGGCTCTGGGGGTGAATACGAAGATCAAAAGTCGTAACGTCCTCAGGGTGGTCCTCTTCGCCCCGGCGGTGGTGACTCCTGTGGCGACCGCATATCTGTGGCGCTTCATGTACACCCCTGATGGAGCTCTCAATCAGTTGCTCGGCGCGGTCGGCCTGGGATCGCTTCAGCAGAACTGGCTCGGCGACTCGGACATCGCGCTGTGGGCGATCGTCGGTGTTGTCGTCTGGCAGTTCGCCGGCTATTCGATGGTCATCTTTCTTGCAGCCTTGCAGGGTGTGCCCCAGGAGATCCTCGAGGCCTCGCATGTGGATGGGGCCGGGGCGTTTCGTCGCTTCTGGTCGATCATCCGTCCCGAACTGGCCCCGGCCATCACCATCAATCTCATGCTGTCGATCATTGGTGGCCTGAAGCTCTTCGACCAGGTGTGGGTCATGACCGGTGGCGGGCCCGGCACGGCCACCGACACGATGTCCACGATGATCTACAAGAACGCCTTCCAGTTCGGCGACTTCGGCTACGGCATCGCCATGGCACTCGTCCTCACCATTTTCGTCACGGTTCTTTCGGGTGCCCAGTACGGCCTGCTCTCCCGCCAAGGAGGTTCCAAGTGAATCGCTATACCGGCCGCACGCTGGGGATCGAGCTGCTCATGCTCGGGGTCACCGCTCTCTTCTTCGTGCCGCTTTACGTTCTCATCAACCTCTCATTCAAGCGCACCGATGATCAGAGCTCTCCGCTGGCTCCGGTCACAGACATCACGTTCCAGAACTACGTCGACGCCTGGCAGCAGGCCTCCCTCGGTCGGGCCTTGCTGACCAGTGGCTTTGTGACAGTCGTCAGCGTCACACTGATCGTCGTCGTCTCCGCAATGGCCGCCTACTGCCTGGCCCGCGTAGCACGCGGCTGGTCCAGGTGGGCTTTCTACGGGTTCATGGTCGGTCTGCTCCTGCCGTTCCAGTTGGCACTCATTCCGCTCTACACGACTGTTCGGGACCTGGGTTTGCTGGGCTCGCCGTGGTCACTGATCCTCTTCTACGGCGGCTCGCAGATTCCCTTCTCCGTTTTCCTCTACACCGGTTTCATCCGGGTGCTGCCCCCGGAGTACGAGGAGGCCGCCGCGATCGACGGGTGCGGATCCGTCCAGGCCTTCTGGCGCGTCGTCTTTCCGTTGCTGCGCCCGATTACCGGCACGGTCGTTATCCTCAACGTGCTCCAGGTCTGGAACGACTTCCTCACCCCGTTGCTCTACCTCAGCGGCAGTGGCAACCAGACCGTCCCGGTCGCGCTGTTCTCGTTCGTCAGCCAGTACGTGTCCCAGTGGAACCTCGTCTTTGCTGGCCTCGTCATCACCATCACACCCATCCTCGTCATCTACTTCCTGATGCAGAAGACGATCATCCAGGGCTTCGCCGGCGGCCTGAAGGGCTGACCAGCGCTCCGCACCCCCCTGCACCGCGCATCTCTCAACCACAGAAAGCGATCACCATGCGTTCAACACAGATCTTCCCGCCCGTTGCCCTCGCCACCTCTTTCCTCCTCGTCGGCTGCGGTGGCGGTGGCGAGGCCGGCGGTGGGGACGGAGACACGCTGACCCTCGCCGCCACGTCCAACGAGAAGGCGGCTCTCGACGTCGTCGTTCCGGCGTTCGAGGAAGCCAACCCCGACATCAACATCGAATACACGACATCCTCCCTGGACGAGTACCAGACGACGACGCGCACCCAGCTCTCCTCCGGCACCGCCTCCGACATCGTGTTCGTGTGGCCGGGCACCGGCAACCCCATGACCGTGGACACCGTCGGCAGCGGCGGATTCGTCGACGACATATCAGACCACGTCGGGGACCTTCCGGAAGGCGTCGCGCAGGTCATGGAGGTCGACGGAACCGTCTACGGCGCACCCATCTCTTTCTCCGGCATCGGGGCGGTCTACAACACCACCGCCATGGAAGAGACCGGCCTGACCGCGCCGACCACCCGCACCGAACTCCTCGAATTCTGCCAGGCCGCACAGGATGCCGGTAAGACGGCATTCGCGCTGGGCGCGCAGACCAACTGGGTCACCCAGCTGGTCAACTACGCGCTCACCCCCACCCTCGTCTACGGCCCCAATCCCGACTTCGCCCAGGACATGGCCGCCGGCGAAGCGACATTCGCCGACTCCGGGTGGGAAGACGCGATGAACCAGTACCTCGAGATGCAGGACGCCGGGTGCTTCCAGGACAACCCCCTGGGCACCGACTACGAACGCAGCCTGTCGATGGTGGCACAAGGAGAGGCCCTCGGCGTCGTCCAGGTGAACTCCGCCGTTCCCCAGATCCTCGATCAAGCACCTGAGGGCACCGAGCTCAACATGCTGCCCCTGCCCGCCACCGATGACCCCGAAGAGACCCGGATGGCCGGCGCTGCCGGCTCCGCGTACGCCGTCAACGCGTCCTCGGACAACAAAGAGAACGCCCTCAAGTTCATCGACTTCATCCAGAGCCCCGAAGGCATGAACCTGTACGCCGAAACGAACGCCGCCCTGCCCGCCATCCCCAACGACGAGTACGAGACGCACCCAGCTCTCACCGTCCTGCAGGAGCACCAGCAGGAGGGCAAGACCGACCCGTTCATGGACCAGCTCTGGCCCAACGCCCGCGTCCAGCAGGCCCACTTCGCCGCGGTTCAGGAGCTCCTCGGCGGCCAGACCACGGTCGAGGACGCGTTGGCCCAGATGGACTCGGCCTACGCACAGGGCGAGTAGTTCACAAAGGCGTCCCCGGGGTCTCCCGCGCCACGGGTGCCCGGCTGTCGCCGTCGCGTCAGCCGGGCACCGAGCTTCACAACCCATGGTGGGGGCCATGTCTGCCCCTTCGATCGACCGCCATGACCCTTTTTCGGCGTCGTGAGAGGCCAGCGGTACGCGCTGTGCAGTACCCGCCGCCATCCCACCAGCCGATTCCTGACCATCGAATGAAAGTGCTATGAGAGTGAATACTGAAATCGCCGTTCGAGGTGTCCGTTTCGAGAATCACCATTCGACTCCAGGGATCGGGCAGGCCAGTCTCGGCGTTGGCGAGGATCGCCCCCGTCTGTCCTGGTGGATCGATGCACCGGTCGACTGGCAGCAGAAGGCTTATGAGGTCGAGATCAGTGACGCCCTCGACCGCAGCGTTGTGACCGTCCACGGTCCCGTGGAGAGCAACGAGTCCCTTTACGTGCCCTGGCCCGGGGCCTCACTGGAACCACGGCAGGCCGTCGTGGCGCGAGTGCGCGTGCGCGGAAACGATGGGGATCCCTCACCGTGGAGTGACCCTTACCTGCTCGAGCGCGGTCTGACAGCCGCCGATTGGGAGGCCGTGCCCGTTGCCGCCGACCGTCCCGAGGACCCGGAATCCGATCGCCGGCCCTCCATCCTGCGACGTGAGTTCGAGGTCGGCCCCGGCGTGGTGCGCGCCCGGGTGCACGTCACTGCCCACGGGTTGTTCGAGCTGGAGCTCAACGGCAGCCGCATGGGAGAGGATGCCCTGGCGCCGGGGTGGACGGTCTACGGCCAGCGGCTGCGCGTGTTCACCTACGACATCACTCAGGGCCTGCGCACCGGCACCAACGCTGTGGGCGCATGGTTGGGTGATGGCTGGTACCGCGGACGGTTGGGCTTCAACGGCGGCAACCGCAACCTCTACGGATCCGATCTGTCATTGCTGGCGCAGCTGGAGGTGGACTACGCCGACGGTTCACGGCAGATCCTGGCCACGGACGCCCAGTGGCGGTCAGCACCGAGCCCCATTCTGTTCTCGGGCATTTACGACGGCGAGACCTTCGACGCCCGCCAGATTCCGGCTGGATGGTCGGAGCCCGGCTTCGACGACTCCGACTGGGAGGGCGTGAGCACCGGCGAACGGGATCCCGCCACCCTGGTGGCCCCAGACGGGCCTCCCATACGACACATGCTGACCGTCACTCCGATCTCGGTCGACCGCAAGGAGGAGAACCGGGCGATCCTGGACTTCGGGCAGAACGTGGTGGGTCGTCTGGCCTTCCGTGCTCCCGGCGTCCCTGGGGAGACGATCGTGTTCCGCCACGCGGAGGTCCTGCAGGACGGGGAGCTCTGTGTCCGGCCTCTGCGCCTGGCCAAGGCCACCGATCGCTACACCTTTGCCACGGACCAGGTTGAATCCTGGGAACCGCGATTCACGTACCACGGGTTCCGCTACGCAGAAGTGACAGCGCCCCCGGCGGTACTGAACGCTCTGGAGGTGGAGGCGAGGGTCTACCACTCGGCGATGGAGCGCACCGGCTGGTTCGAGTGCTCCGATGCGGGTCTGAACCGTCTGCACGAGAACGTTCTGTGGTCCATGCGCGGCAACTTCGTCGACGTGCCCACTGACTGCCCGCAGCGCGATGAAAGGCTCGGCTGGACCGGGGACATCCAGGTCTTCGCCCCCACCGCGATGACGCTCTTCGACGCCACGGGCATGCTCTCGTCCTGGCTCAAGGACCTGTCCGCCGAACAACTGGATGACGGTACCGTGCCCTGGTACGTACCTGTGGTACCGGGCCGGGAGACGTGGACCCCCATCCGCCCGGGCGCTGCATGGGGTGACGCTGCCGTGCTGACCCCCTGGGATGTCTGGTTCGCCTCGGCTGACCGGGCCGTACTCGAGCGGCAGTGGCCCAGCGCGAAGGCATGGGTGGATCTGCTCGAGCGCCGCGCCGGAGACGACCGTCTGTGGACCGGGGACTTCCAGCTCGGCGATTGGCTGGACCCTTCCGCACCGCCGGAAGACCCAGCCGAGGCCATGACCGACCGCGACCTGGTGGCCAGCGCCTACTTCGCCTGGTCCGCCCGCCATCTGGCCAAGACCGCTCAGGTCCTCGGCCGCACCGAGGACGCCGACCACTACGCAAGACTCGCCGACGAGGTCGCCGCCGCCATCCGCAGCCGATACCTCGACAAAGACGGCCGTCTGGCCCAGGAGTCGCAGACCGGTTACGCGATGCTCATCTGCATGGAACTGGTCAACGGGGACCTGCTCACCATCGCCGGCGATCGGCTACGGGAACTGGTCGAAGCCGCAGGCCATCGGATTGCCACCGGCTTCGTCGGAACCCCGCTGGTCTCCGAAGCCCTCACCCGCACCGGCTCCCTCGACACGGCGTACCGCCAACTGCTCGAACGCGGCTGCCCCTCCTGGCTCTACCCGATCACCCAGGGAGCCACCACCATCTGGGAACGCTGGGACAGCCAGCAGGAGGACGGCACGATCAACCCGGGCCAAATGACCTCCTTCAACCACTACGCCCTCGGCGCGGTCGCCCGATGGATGTACTCCACCATCGCCGGACTCGAGCCCATCGAGCCCGGCTGGCGCCGGACACGGTTCCAGCCCCGCCCCGGCGGAGATCTGACGTGGGCCCGAGCTTCACATCAGTCCCCGTACGGACCCGTGGCCATCGAATGGTCCCTCGACAACGGGCAACTGTCGGTGACAACCACCGTCCCCACCGGCGCTACCGCGGAACTCCTGATGCCCGATGGTTCGCGAGTAGACCTCAACCCGGGTACCACCACGACTGTCAGTTCGCTCGCATTCACTCAGTGACAACCCTTCGAGCTTTCCTCATTGAGCCGCCGTACTCGTGTTCCCCCTCTCGACCAGAGGGACAATCTCGTTCATATTCCATCTTCTCCTTCGGATCGTCCGGCACGTGCCTGCCGGGAAAGAGGCCTCGACCCATGTCTTCCGTGCGC
>NZ_BAAAOA010000045.1:0-34724 GCF_039530085.1 Kocuria aegyptia | reverse complement strand
CACAGTTGCCGACACCGGCAACGGCCACACGAATGGGATGGTGGGACACGGGACTCCTTTTGTCGTGAGGCCGACCGCGCCGACCGTGCGCCGGTGCGGGGTGCCTCTTGGTGGTGGTTGAGGTGCGAGGGGACGTCAGGGTGTGTCCCGGCGCGGGCGACGACCCGGGCCGGGCCGGCAGGGGTCTGTCAGTGACCGCGGGCGATCCACTCCTGCAGGTGGGGTTTCTCGGAGCCGATCGTGGTGGGCTCACCGTGCCCGGTGAGGACCTCGGTGCCCTCCGGCAGGGTGAGCAGACGGCTGCGGATGGACTCGATGATGACGTCGAAGTCGGAGTAGGACCGCCCGGTGGCCCCGGGCCCGCCCTGGAACAGGGTGTCCCCGGAGAACAGCACCCCGTTCTTCCCGAGGGCGGGAGCGGAGAAGCACACCGAGCCGGGGGAGTGCCCGGGGGTGTGGAGGGCCACCAGCTGCGCTCCGGCCACCGTGAAGCGGTCGCCGTCGGCGATCCCGGCGTCGAAGCGGGCCGTCGGGTGGACCTGATCCCACAGCATCGCGTCGTCAGGGTGGAGGTGCACGGGCGCGCGGAGGGCCTCGCTCACCTCGAGGACGGCGCGGATGTGGTCGTCGTGGCCGTGGGTCAGGAGGATCGCTCGTGTGTCGCGGATCCCCACCGCCGCCGCGACGGCAGCGGCGTCGTGAGCGGGGTCGATGACGATGCACTGCTCGTCGTCACCGACGATCCAGACGTTGTTCTCGACCTCCCAGGTGCCCCCGTCGAGGGAGAACGTTCCCGCGGTCACCAGCCGTTCCACTCTCGCCCGACCGGAGGAGCCGTCCCCACCGGTCGAGGCGGTCGTGGTCTGCGCGCGCTCGGGGCGGCCTACGTCCGGCACCGGCATCTGCCCGGAGACGCAGCCCGAGCTCATGGCGCCGCCTCGAAGACATGGTGGGTCCGGGAATCGGGTGCCGTGTCCACGCGCAAGGTCCGGACCCTGCCCCTGGACACCGTGTGGTGAGCTCGGTGCATCAGGTCTTCCTCTCCGTGTCAGGGGTCCGGCCGCTGTCCGCAGTGGCCGTTGGCCGGCGGGCGGAGGCCGACCGTGGACCCCGCTCGCCACCGCGGATCAGGCTCAGCTCATCTGGTGCAACGCGTGTCGTAATGCGCAACGCTGCTCGTGGGAAGAGTCTCCGGGGGATCATCCTCCCTGTCAAGGGACGCCGGGAAGGACGCCTCCGCTCAGAGGCGATGTCGGAAACGCGCACCGCAGTCGTGCCGGCCTCGTGCGCTCCGGCCTCATCCAGCGGCGCACGAGCGCCGGCAACGGTCCCCGGGGGTGCGGGCCACCTGCGGCCGGACGGGACGTCCGGCCGCAGGCGCGCGTGGTGCACCGTCACCGAAGGTGGCCGGTCTGTTCGTGGTCGACCTCGGCGAGCTCCATGCGGTCGAGGATCGTGGCGGAGATCTCCTCGACGGACATGGAGGCGGAGTTGACGTGGGGAATGCTGTTGAGGGCGTACATCTCCTCGGCATTGCGCAGTTCCCACGAGCACTGGGGGAGGGAGGAGTAGACGGTCGACGGTCGTCGCTCCTGGCGGATCTGGCTGAGTCTGAGGGGTTGTGAGGTGAGCCCGAAGCACTTGCGCCTGTGGGGGGAGACGGGTGCCGGCAGAGCCCGGCGTTCGAAGTCCTCGTCGACGAGGGGGAAGTTGGCGACTCGGACGCCGTGCTGCAGGGCCAGGTACATGCTGGTGGGGGTCTTGCCGCAGCGCGAGGGGGCGATGAGGATCAGGTCGGCCGTCTCCAGGGCGCGAATGGACTGGCCGTCGTCGTGCTCCATGGCGTACTCGACCGCGGCCATCCGCGTCTGATAGCGGATGGCGTCGCCGAGCCCGTGGGCCCGTCCCGGTTGGAGGTTCGCGGTGGCGTGCAGGGCGGTCTCGAGCTGGGGGAGGTGGGTGCCGAAGAGGTCCACGAAGAAGCCCTGGCTGCCGGCGAGGAGGCCGCGGATGTCCGGGTCGACGACGGTGGAGAACACGACCGGCATCCGCCCGGTGGCGGCCACGGCGTCGATCCGGGCCGTGACCTGCCGTGCCCGCTCCGCCGTGTTGATGAACGGCACGGTGTGGCGCTCGAAGCGCTGTTGGGGGAACTGGGTGATCAGGGTGTTGCCCAGGGTCTCGGCGGTGATCCCCGTGCTGTCCGACAGGAAGAACGCCACCGGGCAGGTGTCGGTCACTGGTTGGTGTGCCTCTCTTGTGGTGTGCCCGCGCGAGCAGCCCGTCCCGCGCGCGGGGCGCGCGGGACGGGCGGTCTCTCAGGCGCTGGGCTGGTGGGTGGTGCGGGTCAGGGCCAGCCAGGTGTCCACCACGGCGTCGGGGTTCAGCGAGAGGGAGTCGATGCCCTGCTCCAGCAGCCAGGCGGCCAGTTCGGGGTGGTCGCTGGGGCCCTGGCCGCAGATCCCGACGTACTTGCCCTTGGCCCGGCAAGCGGTGATGGCCATCGCCAGCAGCTTCTTCACGGCCGGGTCGCGCTCGTCGAAGGAGGAGGCGACCAGGGCGGAGTCGCGGTCCAGGCCCAGGGTGAGCTGGGTGAGGTCGTTGGAACCGATGGAGAACCCGTCGAAGTGCTCCAGGAACTGCTCGGCCAGCAGCGCGTTGGCGGGCAGCTCGCACATCATCACGATCTCCAGCCCGTCGACCCCGCGGGCCAGGCCGTTGGCGGCCAGCAGCTCGATGACGCCCTCGGCCTCGGCGAGGGTGCGCACGAACGGGACCATGAGCTTGATGTTGTGCAGCCCCATGGTGGTGCGGGCGTGGACGACCGCTTCGCACTCCAGTTCGAAGGCCGCCCGGAAGTCCGGGGACAGGTACCGGGAGGCCCCGCGGAACCCGAGCATGGGGTTCTCCTCGGCCGGTTCGAACTGAGGTCCGCCGAGCAGGTTGGCGTACTCGTTGGACTTGAAGTCCGACAGCCGGATGATCACCGGTTCCGGGGCGAAGGCGGCGGCGATCGTGGCGATGCCCTCGGCCAGGCGTTTGACGTAGAAGTCCCGGGGGCCGGCGTAGGCGGCGATCCGCTCCTGGATCTGCGCGGCGACGTCGGCCGGCAGGTCCGGGCTGCCGTTCTCCAGCGCGAGCAGCGCCAGGGGGTGGATGCCGATCTGGCGGTTGATGATGAACTCCAGCCGCGCCAGGCCCACCCCATGGTTGGGCAGCTGGGCGAAGCTGAACGCCTGCTCCGGGGTGCCCACGTTCATCATCACCTTCAGCGGGGCCTCGGGCATGGCACCCAGGGCGGTCTCCTCCACGGTGTAGTCCAGCAGCCCGGCATAGACCAGTCCCGCCTCGCCCTGCGCGCAGGAGACCGTCACCGGGTCCCCCTCGGCCAGCACCGCGGTGGCGTTGCCGGCCCCGACCACCGCCGGGATGCCCAGTTCCCGCGCGATGATCGCCGCGTGGCAGGTGCGCCCGCCGCGGTCGGTGACGATCGCGGCGGCCTTCTTCATGATCGGCTCCCAGTCCGGGTCCGTCATCGAGGCCACCAGCACGTCCCCGTCCTGGAAGGAGCCCATCTGGCCGATCGAGGACAGCACGCGCACCTGCCCGGCGCCGATGCGCTGGCCGATCGCCCGGCCCTCGGCCAGCACCGGCCCGTCCTCGTGGAGCCGGTAGCGCGACACGGCCCCGCCGCCCCGGCGCGAGACCACCGTCTCGGGGCGGGCCTGCAGGATGTACAGGGCCCCGTCGGTCCCGTCCTTGCCCCACTCGATGTCCATCGGCCGGCCGTAGTGGTCCTCGATCGCCACCGCGTACCGGGCCAGCTGCTCCACCTCGGCGTCGGTGAGGCTGAACCGAGCGCGCAGATCCGCCGGGACGGGCACGAATGCCACGGTCTCCCCCAGCTCCGCGGAGTCCGTGTAGGTCATCTGCAGGGCCTTCTCGCCCAGCCCGCGCTTGAGCACCGCCGGGCGGTTGGCGGCCAGTGCCGGCTTGTAGACGTAGAACTCGTCCGGGTTCACCGCCCCCTGCACCACCGCCTCCCCCAGGCCGTAGGAGGAGGTGATGAACACCGCTTCGGTGAACCCGGACTCGGTGTCCATGGTGAACATCACCCCCGAGGCGCCCACGTCCGAGCGCACCATCTTCTGCACCCCGGCCGAGAGCGCGACCTCGGCGTGGGCGAAGCCGTGATGGACCCGGTAGGCGATCGCCCGGTCGTTGTACAGGGAGGCGAAGACGTCCTTGACCGCCGCCAGCACGTTCTCCACTCCGCGCACGT
Source organism: Kocuria aegyptia (assembly GCF_039530085.1). NCBI lineage: Bacteria > Bacillati > Actinomycetota > Actinomycetes > Micrococcales > Micrococcaceae > Kocuria > Kocuria aegyptia. The sequence goes on along the minus strand of NZ_BAAAOA010000045.1, from coordinate 30,442 downwards.
TGAGGAACGTCTCCTGCTGCCCGGCGAAGGATGCATCCGGCAGGTCCTCGGCGGTGGCACTGGAGCGCACCGCCCAGGACACCTCCACCCCCGCCGGCTGGGCGGCGGCCAGCTGCGCGTAAGAGGCGCGGATGGCCTCCTCCAGGGCACCCGGCAGCGGCGCGGACCGGATCAGCGACCGGATCCGGGACCCCGCCGCAGCCAGAGCCCCCACATCGGCGGCGTCCAGACCCTCCAGGACCTCCGCGATCCGCCCGTCCAGCCCGTCGGTGGCCAGGAACTCACGGAAGGCAGTCGCCGTCGTGGCGAACCCGCCGGGCACCTTGACCCCGGCCGCGTCCAGATTGCGGATCAACTCCCCCAGCGAGGCGTTCTTGCCCCCGACCTCCTCGAGGTCGGACAGATCGATCTCGGTGAACGGCAGAACATGGGTCATCAGAATCGTGCTCCTCAGGATGCGTTCGAGCGGGCGTCGGTCGTGTCGTCGGGGAACGTGGCGTGCCGCGCCCCGCCCAGGACGGCGGTCTCACCGTCCGATCAGCGGTCTCCGGCGGGGGGCATCGGTGCCGCCTCCGCGTCCATCGACCGGTTCGCGCCCCGTGTCACCACGGGCCGACCGCGGCGCATGTCCTGCCCCACCTCATCGTGAGGCAGCCCACACCGTCGTCGCCAATAGATATATCACTTATATACGAGGCGCGGAAGAATGTTGCGGCCCTGCGGGGACGGTCCCTTCCCCCACCGGGCCGGTCGAGGCAGGGGGCACATGCCTCTGTTGCGTTCACTGCAACATCTTTGCATATCAATCTCGTCGACTCCTGTCCGAATCCGCGAGTTCGGCGAAATCTCCCCAGGACTCTTGACCGTGGTGCACGTCACTTCCTACAGTGAAGCAACTCGGTTGTGATGAGCGCAACAAAAGTCACCCGAGGGCGACGGGACCAAAAGCTACGGGGCGCCATGACGCTCTGCGCTCCCACCGACGGGACGTACGACCCCGAGTCCGTGGTCCGGCGCCTCCCCCGATCCACCCAGGACAGTCCGTCCGGGGTCCGCTCCACGAAAGGACGACCATGACCACCTCGCCCACCACCGCCCCCGCCGCCTCCGTCGCCGAGCTCGAGCGCCTGAAGGTGCTGCACAACGGGCAGAAGGAGAAGCTGACCTTCTCCGACGCCGAGTTCGAGCGCCGCCTGACCGGCCTGCGGCGGATCATGGCCCAGCAGCAGCTCGACGCCGTCATCCTGACCAGCTACCACGGCATCAAGTACTACTCCGACTTCCTGTACACGACGTTCGGCCGCAACTACGCCCTGGTCGTCACCGCCGACGACTCCGTCACGGTCACTGCCAACATCGACGCCGGCATGCCGTGGCGCACCAGCTACGGCGAGAACATCGTCTACACGGACTGGCGCCGCGACAACTTCTACTACGGGCTCCAGGAGGCCCTGCGCCAGCGTGGCGTCACCGCCCGCCGGCTCGGCGTGGAGGACGACGCCCTGCCGCTGCTGACCCGCCGGCGCATCCAGGCCGCCTTCGAGGGCGCGGAGCTGCTCGACGTCTCCCAGGACGCCATGCGCCAGCGCATGCTCAAGTCCGCCGAGGAGATCGAGGTCATCAAGCAGGGCGCCCGCATCGGGGACCTCGGCGGCGAGGCCATCCGCAACGCGATCCGCGAGGGCATCAGCGAGTACGAGGTCGCGCTGATCGGCACCGAGGCGATGGTCCACGAGATCGCCCGGACCTTCCCGCACCGCGAGGTCCGCGACACCTGGGTGTGGTTCCAGTCCGGGATCAACACCGACGGCGCCCACAACTGGGCCACCACCCGCACGCTGCGGCGCGGGGACATCCTGTCCCTGAACTGCTTCCCCATGACGTCGGGCTACTACACGGCCCTGGAGCGCACCCTGTTCCTCGGTGAGCCGGACGCCCGCTCGCGGGAGCTCTGGGAGGTCAACGTCGAGGTCCACGAGCGCGGTCTGGAGCTGATCAAGCCCGGCGCGGTGTGCAAGGACATCGCCGCGGAGCTCAACGAGGTCTACATCTCCCACGGACTGCTGGCCAACCGCACCTTCGGCTACGGGCACTCCTTCGGCGTGCTCAGCCACTACTACGGCCGTGAGGCCGGCCTGGAGCTGCGCGAGGACATCGACACGGTGCTGGAGCCGGGCATGGTCGTGTCCATGGAGCCGATGATCACCGTCCCGGAGGGCCAGCCGGGCGCCGGCGGCTACCGCGAGCACGACATCCTCGTCGTCGGCGAGGACGGCGCGGAGAACATCACCAAGTTCCCGTACGGCCCCGAGCACAACATCGTGTCCGCGTAGCCGGCGACCGGAGGCGGCGGCGCCCACGGTGCGCCCCCGCCTCCTCGGCACCTCCCCGGCCACATCCGCCCCGGCCACATCCACCCCCGCCACATCCACCCCCGCCACATCCACCCCCGCCACATCCACTGCAACGGAAGGATCACGGTGGTCACCACACGTTCTCTCGAGGACCTCGACGCGCACAGCTATCAGGAGTACGTGGCCACCGGCCAGGGGCTGGTGCTCATCCCCGCCGGAGCCACGGAGCAGCACGGCCCCCACATGCCGCTGGGGGTGGACGCGATGCTCTCCCGCGCCATCTCCTTGGCTGCGGCGGACGAGCTCGACGCCCTGGTGGCGCCGGCGTTCGCCTACGGCTACAAGTCCCAGCCCCGGTCCGGCGGCGGCAATCACCGCGCCGGCACGGCCAGCCTGTCCGGGCAGGCGCTCGTGCTCCAGACCCAGGACATCGCCCTGGAGTTCTTCCGCCACGGCGTCCGCCGGCTCGCGGTGGTCAACGGCCACTTCGAGAACTATCAGTTCCTCTACGAAGGACTGGACCTCGCGGTGCGGCAGGCCCGGGCCCTCGGCCTCGAGGGCAGCAGGGCCATGCTGCTCTCCTACTGGGACTTCGTCGACGAGGACACCCTGGCGGCCGTCTTCCCCGACGGCTTCCTCGGCTGGGACATCGAGCACGGGGGAGTGCTCGAAACCTCCCTGATGCTCCACCTGCACCCGGACAAGGTCGACATGTCACGGGCCCCCGACCATCCCCCCGCTGAGCTGACCCCCTACGACATATTCCCCGAGGACCCGGCCCGGACCCCCGGCTCCGGATGCCTCTCCTCTCCGGCAGGCGCCACTGCAGAGCGCGGCGAACTGCTGCTCCACACCGTCCGTTCCGGAATCGTCCGGGCGGTCACCAGCGAGTTCGGGAAGTGAGATCCAGATGAAGAAGCCAGACGCCGCCGCGGCGGCCACCACCGAGGCCGTGACCGTGCCGCGGTTCCGGGGCCGGAACCTGCCCGCCCTGGACCGGGCCGTGATCACGGTCCTCCCGCCCCTGCTCATCATCGCCGTGCTGGTGGTGGTGACCATGAACCCGGGCGGCGCCGCCGAGGCCATCTCCACGGCGCGCACCTTCGTCACCGGCAGCTTCACGTGGCTGTTCATCCTCTACTCGCTCGTGGCGGTCGCCGTCTGCGGGTGGCTGGTCGTCAGCCGCGTCGGCGCGATCCGCCTCGGTGGTCCGGACGCCCGTCCGGAGCACGGCAAGTTCGCGTGGTACTCGATGCTCTTCGCCTGCGGGCAGGGCATCGGCCTGATCTTCTGGTCGGTCGCCGAGCCGATCCTGCTCCGGGACGAGAACCCCGTGGTCCCCGCGGACCGGGCCGGCTCGGCCGAGGGGGCCATGGTGTGGTCCTACTTCCACTGGGGACTCACGGCCTGGGCCATGTACTGCGTGGTGGCGGTCTGCCTCGCCTACTCCCACCACAACCTCGGCAAGACCCTGACCTTCCGCGAGGCCACGGTCGACATCCTGCCGAAGTGGTCCCAGCGCGGGGCCGGCGTGGTCGTGGAGCTGCTGGCCATCATCGCCACCGTCCTCGGCCTGGCGACGTCCTTCGGCTTCGCCGCCCTGCAGTTCAGCTCGGGGCTCGCGTCCTTCACCGGGCTGTCGCCGAGCTCGGGCACCTGGCTGCTGGTCATCCTGGGCCTGGGCGGGCTCACCGCCGTCTCCGCCTTCTTCGGCATCAACAAGGGCATGAAGCGGATCAGCGAACTCAACTCGGTCCTGAGCATCGTGCTGCTCGTGGCCGTGTTCGTCTTCGGTCCCACGATCTTCCTCGTCTCCAACATCACGCAGACCTTCGGCTCCTTCGCCGCCAACTTCCTGCCGATGAGCTTCTGGACCGACGCCGGGGCCGCGGGTCAGGGCATCTCCACGTGGCAGGACAGCTGGAACGGCTGGTGGACCGTGTTCATCTGGTGCTGGGTCATCGCCTTCAGCCCGTTCGTCGCCGGCTTCATCGCGCGCATCTCCCGTGGTCGCACCATCCGCGAGTTCGTCATCGGCGTCACCGTGGTCCCCTCCCTGATCGTGATGGCGTGGATCGGGGTGATCGGTTCGGCCGCCCTGCACTACGACGACCGCAGCGACCGCGGCATCTCCGCGGCGGTCGCGACGGACACCTCCAGCGGCCTGTTCGTCATGCTGGAGTCCGTGCCCGTCGTCGGTTCGCTGCTGCTCGTGGTGGCCACCGTGCTCGTCGCCACCTACTACGTCACCTCCCTGGACTCCGGCGCCCACGCCCTGGCCGAGTTCGTCTCCGCGCCCCGCCGGGCCGGGCCGTTCTTCCGCGTGGTGCTCGTCGCCAGCATCGCAGCCGTCGCGGTCACCCTGCTCACGCTCGGCGGCACCGCGGTGGTCGACACGGTGCAGACCGGCACCATCATCGGGGCCTTCCCGTTCTCCTTCGTCATCCTGTTGATGATCGCCAACCTGGTCCGCCGGCTGCTGACCCGCACCGCGGAGACGGAGCGCCTGGAGCGGGAGGTCAACGACCCCTCGCCGGACGGGGCCGGCGGGGACGCCACGGCCGTGGCGCGGGTGCCCGCGCAGATCCCGGCCCGGCAGCCCGTGGTCCCCGCCGGACGGGAACCGGTCCCGGACGCGCTCGCGCGGCCGTGACCGCCGCCCACGCCCAGCGGCGGCCCCGACGACGGCCACGGCAGGCAGCCGTCCTCGGGTTCCAGCGCCGTCACGGGTGTCCGGGGGCGGGACCGCGACACGCGGTCCCGCCCCCGGACACCCACGGTGGCGCGACCGCCCCCGTGCAGGAGAATGAGAGATCCTATGACTGAATCACCAGCCAGCGCCTCCTCGCGCGAAGCCCGCGCCGCATCCGTCGTCTCCCACGCCCTGCGGGTGCTCCGCTGCTTCTCCGTGGACGAACCGACGCTCGGGGTCACCGAGATCGCCGCCCGCGTGGGTCTGCACAAGAGCACCGTCTCCCGGCTCCTGACCACCCTGGAGGGGGAGGACGTGGTGGAGCGGGACCCGCAGACCCGGCGCTACCGTCTCGGGCTCGGGCTGATCTCCGTGGCCGGGCCGCTGCTCGCGGAGCTGGACGAGCGGCGGGTCGCGTACCCCGTGCTGCTCGAGCTCACCGAGCAGACCGGTGAGACCAGTGCGCTGCTGGTCTGGAACGGGGACCAGGCCGTGTGCGTGGAGCAGATCCCCAGCCCGCGCCAGATCAAGCACACCACTCCGCTGGGCACCCGGTACAGCACGGCCCTCAGCTCCTCGGTGCAGCTCTTCCTCGCCGAGCAGCCGCCGGAGCGGGTCCGGGCGCTGCTCCTGTCCGGCATCGTCGAACTGCCCGACCCCACCGAGGCGAGCATCGACGTCTACCTGGAGTCCCTGCGGCAGGTCGCCGAGGACGGGGTGGCCCTCAACGACGGCAAGACCTCCGTGGAGGAGGTCGGGGTCGCCGCCGCCGTCCGCGACCACCGGGACCAGCTCGTCGCCGCCGTCATGGTCGCCGCCCCGCGCTACCGGGTCACGCCCGAACAGGCCGAGCTGCTCGCCGCCGCCGCCGCGGCCGCGGCCCGGGAGGTGTCCCAGCGGCTCGGTGCCGCGCCGGGGGCCCGCCGGGCCGGGCGGGCGTCCCTGGAGGCGCGCTGACCCGGAGGCTCCTCACACCTCGTCGGCCACGGCCCGGCCGATCGTCTCCCGCAGGATCTCGCTGGTGCCCCCGAAGATCGTCAGCAGCCGGGACGCGAGGTAGGCCTGCGCCACGGGGTAGTCGAGGATGTAGCCGTACCCGCCGTGCAGCTGGAGGCACCGGTCGGTGACGGACCTCGCCCGCTCGCCGGCCCAGTACTTGGCCTTGGACGCCCCGACCACGTCGAGGGCCCCGGCGTTGAACGCGTGCACCGCCCGCTGCACGTAGGCCTCGGTGACCTCCACCTCGACCGTCAGCTCCGCGAGCTCGAAGCGGGTGTGCTGGAAGTCGAGCACCCGGGAGCCGAAGGCCGTGCGCTCGCCGGTGTACCGGAGGGTGCTCTCCAGGGTCGAGCGCGCCACGGCGCTCGCGGCGACGGCGACCGCCAGCCGCCCCTGCGGCAGCACCTGCCGGATCTGCCGCAGCCCGCAGCCCTCGGCGCCGACGAGGTTCGCGGCGGGGACCCGGACGTCCTCGAAGAACAGCTCGGCGGTGTCCGAGGCCTTGATCCCCATCTTGTCGAGCTGGCTGCCGGTCTCGTAGCCGGGGGAGTCCGCCTTGTGCACCAGGAACAGGCTGAGGCCGTCCTCCCCGGCGCGCCCGCTTCCGCCGTCCGTGCGCGCCAGGACCAGGGCGGCGTCCCCGCTGATCCCGTTGCCGATGAACGTCTTCTGGCCGGTGAGCACCCACTCCTCGCCCTCGCGCACGGCGCGGGTGCGCACCCCGCGCAGGTCCGAGCCCGCGCCCGGCTCGGTCCAGGCCACGGAGGTGACGAGCTCCCCCGTGAGCATGCGCGGCAGCCACCGCTGCTTCTGCTCGTCGGTGCCGTGGGCGAGCAGGTGGGGCAGCACCCAGTCGTCGTGCAGGTGCAGCGCCAGGGCCACGCCGAGGGCGCCCTGGCGGACCAGCTCCTCGTCGAGCACGGCGCGGAAGCGGTAGTCCGTCAGGCCCATGCCCCCGTACTCCTCGGGTACGGCGAGCCCGAGCAGGCCCGCCTCGCCGGCGGCCGTCCACAGGCTGCGGGGCATCATGTGCTGGGCGTCCCACTGCGCGTAGTGCGGCGCCACCTCGCGGGTCGTGAACTCGCGGGCGACCTCGCGGAACTCCTCGTGCTCCTCCGCGTAGAACGACGGGTCGAAGGGCCGGCCGGCCGGGGTCTCGGTCACGGAGTGCCTCCTGTGCTGGTGGGGGTCGGACCGAACGCGGTGCGCAGCGCGGCCCAGGTCATCTCCTCGAGGGCGGCCCGGGCGACGTCGAGCCGCCCCGCGTCCTGCGGGGCACGCAGCCGGCGCGCCGTGCGCAGGGAGTGGGGGGTCGAGTTGATGAGCCCGAAGGCGGCCTGCGCGCGCAGGGTGAGCTCCGCGACGTCGCGCGCGGGAGCCAGCTCGCGCAGGGCGTCGACCCACAGCGTCACGTAGTCCCGCTGCAGGAGGCGCACGGCGCGGCGGTCCTCCTCGGTGAGGTTCGGCAGCTCCCGGTCCTGCACCACGATCACGGCGGGGCGGTGCAGCGCGAACTCCACCTGGAAGGAGACGAGCGACCGCAGCCGCCGGGCCGGATCGGGGGAGCGGGCCACCACCTCGCGGCCCCGGTCGAGCAGATCGGAGCTGACCTCGAGCAGGATCGCGCCCAGGACCGCCTGCTTGCTCGGGAAGTGCCGGTAGACGGCGGGGCCGCTGACCCCCGCGGCCGCACCGATGTCGTCGATCGAGACGCCTGCGTAGCCGCGCTCGGCGAAGAGCGCCGCGGAGGCGGCGAGCAGGTCCTCGCGCCGCTGGGCCTTGGCCTGCCCGCGCACGGTGGTGGACGGGTTCGGGCTGCGCTGCGTCGTGGGCACGGGTCCTGCTCTCGGGCTCGGATTCCTGGACATTCTAGTGAGTCACCACTAACCTGAAGCCCAAGTTAGTCCAGATTAACCGAAATGGCATCCCCGGGTCCCCGGCCCGGATCGGAGGGAACGGATGCGCGTGCTGAGCACCCAGGTCGATCCGGGTGATGCCGGGTTCGCCGCCAACGCGGCCGCCCAGCGGGAGCTCGCCGAGGAGCTGGCGCGGCGCCTGGAACGGGCGGCGCAGGGCGGGTCGGCGTCCTCCCGGCAGCGGCACGTGGGCCGCGGCAAGCTGCTGCCGCGCGAGCGGGTGGAGCACCTCCTGGACGAGGGCAGCCCGTTCCTGGAGATCGGCGCGCTGGCCGCGGAGGGGATGTACGACGACGAGTGCCCCGCGGCCGGTGTGATCGCCGGGATCGGCCTGGTCCACGGCCGGCAGGTGATGGTGGTGTGCAACGACGCCACGGTCAAGGGCGGCACCTACTTCCCCGTGACGGTCAAGAAGCACCTGCGCGCCCAGGAGATCGCCCTCGAGAACCGGCTGCCCTGCGTCTACCTGGTCGACTCGGGCGGGGCGTACCTGCCGCTGCAGGACGAGGTCTTCCCGGACCGGGAGCACTTCGGGCGGATCTTCTACAACCAGGCCAACCTCTCGGCGGCGGGGATCGCCCAGCTCGCGGCCGTGCTCGGCTCCTGCACCGCGGGCGGGGCCTACGTCCCGGCGATGAGCGACGAGACCGTGATCGTGCGGGAGCAGGGCACCATCTTCCTGGGCGGGCCGCCGCTGGTGAAGGCCGCCACCGGCGAGGAGGTCACCGCGGAGGAGCTCGGCGGCGGAGAGCTGCACGCCCGCACCTCCGGGGTGGTCGACCACCTCGCGGAGAACGACGTCCACGCCCTGCAGATCGTCCGGGACATCGTGGCGACCCTGCCGCCCCCGGGGCCGCGCGCCTGGCCGGTGGCCGGTCCCGAGCCCCCGGCCGTGGCCGAGGACGAGCTCCCCGGCGCGGTGCCGGTGGACCCCAACGCCGGCTACGACGTGCACGAGGTCATCGCCCGGCTCGTGGACGGGTCCCGTTTCGCCGAGTTCAAGGCCGAGTACGGCACCACGCTGGTCACCGGCTTCGCCCACGTCCACGGCCACCCGGTGGGGATCGTGGCCAACAACGGGGTGCTCTTCGGGGAGTCGGCGCTGAAGGGCGCCCACTTCGTCGAGCTGTGCGACCAGCGGGGGATCCCGCTGCTGTTCCTGCAGAACATCACCGGCTTCATGGTGGGCCGCGACTACGAGGCCGGCGGCATCGCCAAGCACGGCGCCAAGATGGTCACGGCCGTGGCCACCACCCGGGTGCCGAAGCTGACCGTGGTGATCGGCGGGTCCTTCGGGGCCGGCAACTACTCGATGTGCGGACGGGCCTACTCCCCACGGTTCCTGTTCCTGTGGCCCCAGGCGCGGATCTCGGTGATGGGCGGGACCCAGGCCGCCTCGGTGCTGGCCACGGTGAAGGCCGACCAGCTGGCCGCCCGCGGGCAGGACTGGGACCCGGCCGAGCGCGAGGCGTTCATGGCGCCGATCAGGGACCGGTACGAGGCCCAGGGCAGCCCCTGGTACTCCACCGCCCGGCTGTGGGACGACGGCGTGATCGCCCCTGCCGACACCCGGGAGGTGCTCGGGCTGGCCCTCGAGGTCTGCTCCCGAGCTCCGCTGCCCGAGCCGGCCTTCGGCCTCTTCCGGATGTGAGCCCCGTGACCACCAGCACGCCCCCGCACCGCTTCGACGTCGTCCTCGTGGCCAACCGCGGGGAGATCGCCCGCCGGGTCATCCGCACGCTCCGGGAGCTGGGGATCCGCTCGGTCGCGATCTACAGCGAGGCCGACCGCGACGCCGTGCACGTGCGCGAGGCCGACGTGGCCGTGTGCGTGGGCCCGGCGGCCCCCGCGCAGAGCTACCTGCGCATCGAGGCCGTGCTCGGGGCGGCGCGCGCCACCGGCGCGCAGGCCGTCCACCCCGGCTACGGGTTCCTGTCCGAGAACGCCGCCTTCGTCCGGGCGTGCGCGGCCGCGGGGATCGTGTTCATCGGCCCCGGGCCCGAGGCGCTCGAGACCATGGGCGACAAGATCCGCGCCAAGCGGCACGTGTCCGTCGCCGGGGTGCCCACGGTCGCCGGGGTCTCGGAACCCGGGCTCGACGATGACGCCCTGGTCGCCGCGGCCGCCGGCATGGACTTCCCCGTCCTGATCAAGCCCTCGGCCGGGGGCGGCGGCAAGGGCATGCACGTGGCGGCCACCCCGGACGAGCTGCCGGAGGCCCTCGCCACGGCCCGGCGGGTGGCCGCGGCCGCGTTCGGGGACGACACCCTGCTGCTGGAGCAGCTCATCGAGTCCCCCCGGCACATCGAGGTGCAGGTCCTCGCCGACGCCCACGGGGCCGTGGTCCACCTCGGGGAGCGGGAGTGCTCGCTGCAGCGGCGGCATCAGAAGGTCATCGAGGAGGCGCCCTCACCGCTGCTGGACCCCGCCACCCGGGAGCGGATCGGGGAGGCCGCCTGCCGGGTCGCCCGTTCCGTGGGCTACACCGGGGCGGGCACCGTGGAGTTCCTGGTGCCCGCCGCCCAGCCCGAGACCTTCTTCTTCATGGAGATGAACACCCGCCTGCAGGTGGAGCACCCCGTCACCGAACTGGTCACGGGCGTGGACCTCGTGGCGCAGCAGCTCCGCGTCGCCGCGGGGGAGCCGCTGGGGCTGGTGCAGGAGGACGTGGTGCTCAGCGGCCACGCGGTCGAGGCCCGGCTCTACGCCGAGGACCCCGCCCGCGGTTTCCTGCCCACCGCCGGCGCCGTGCTGGCGCTGGAGGAGGCCGCCGGCCCGGGGATCCGCGTGGACTCCTCGCTGGCGCCGGGACTGGCAGTGGGCTCGGACTACGACCCGATGCTCGCCAAGGTCGTCGCCTGGGGGACCGACCGAGCCCAGGCCCTGGACCGGCTGGACCTGGCCCTGGCGGACACGGTGGTGCTCGGGGTGGGCACCAACACCGAGTACCTGCGCGCCCTGCTGGCCGATCCGGCGGTGCGCGCCGGGGACATGGACACCACCCTTATCGAGCGGCGGCTGCCGGAGCTGGAGTTCACGGCCCCCGACGAGAGCCACTTCGCCGCCGCGGCCGCCCACCTCGCCCGGCACCACCCCGCCGACCCGCGCCCCGCCGGGGACACGAGCCCCTGGTCCCGCCCGGACGGCTGGCGGCCCACCGGCCGCGCCCGGCCCGCGGTGGTGCTGGCCCACGGGCTCGAGGAGCCCCGCCGGACCGTCGTGGACCCCGCCGTGCGCCTGAGCCCGCTGCCGGGTCGCCCGGCCGCGCACCTGCTCGAGGCCGGCGGCACGTCGCGGGTGGTCCACGTGGCCGCCGGTGCGGGCGGGGACAGCGTCTGGGTGGGCGAGGACGGATTCGCCGTGGAGCTCCGGGTCCTCACCCGCGAGGACCGGCTCGAGCGGGCGCTGGCCGCCCTGGAACGCACGGCCGGGCCCGCCGCCCCGGAGCTGCACTCGCCCATGCCCGGCACCGTCGTCGCCGTCCCGGCCGCCACCGGGGACCGGGTGGCGGAGGGCCAGACCGTGGTGGTGGTCGAGGCCATGAAGATGGAGCACCGCCTGACCGCGCCCACCGCCGGCACCGTCGAGGTCTCCGTGCGGGCCGGCGAGCAGGTGCGGCTGCACCAGCTGCTGGCCCGCGTGGTCCCCGACGCCGTGCCCGGGGACGGCGTCCCCGGCGTCCTTCCCGGGGACGTCCGGGACGACAGGCCCGGCGGCCGCCCGGACGGGACGCCCGGCGGAACCTTGGAAGCACCCGGCACGCCCCCGCCGGCCGATCCCCGCCCGGCCGATCCCCGCCCGACCGATCCCCGCCCGACCGACCAGGAGCGCAGCCCATGAACTTCGAGCTCGACGAGGAGTACCAGGACCTCTCCGACACCGTCCGCGCCTTCGCCGACGAGGTGATCGCCCCGGTCTCCGCGCGGTACGACGCGGCCCACGAGTTCCCCTACGACGTCGTGGCGCAGATGGGCGAGATGGGCCTGTTCGGCCTGCCCTTCCCCGAGGAGTACGGGGGGATGGGCGGGGACTACTTCGCCCTGTGCCTGGCGCTGGAGCAGATCGCCCGGGTGGACCAGTCCGTGGCCATCACCCTCGAGGCCGGTGTCTCCCTCGGCGCCATGCCCATCTTCCGCTTCGGCACCGAGGAGCAGAAACAGCGGTGGCTCCCCGATCTCGCCGCGGGCCGGGCGCTCGCCGGGTTCGGCCTCACCGAGCCGGAGGCCGGCTCCGACGCCGGCGGCACCCGCACCACCGCGAGGCGGGAGGACGGGCAGTGGGTGATCGACGGCGCCAAGGAGTTCATCACCAACTCCGGCACCGAGATCACCCGCTTGGTGAACGTCACCGCGGTCACCGGCACCACGGAACTGCCGGACGGGCGCGTGCGGAAGGAGATCTCCACGATCATCGTCCCCGCGGACACCCCCGGCTTCCGCGCCGAGAAGGCCTACGACAAGGTCGGCTGGAACGCCTCGGACACCCACCCGCTGTCCCTCCAGGACGTCCGGGTCCCCGAGGAGAACCTGCTGGGGGAGGAGGGCCGCGGCTACGCCAACTTCCTCTCCATCCTGGACGAGGGCCGCATCGCCATCGCGGCCCTGGCCACGGGCGCGGCCCAGGGCTGCGTGGAGGAGTCCGTGCGCTACGCCCAGGAGCGGCAGTCCTTCGGCCGCCCCATCGGGGAGAACCAGGCCGTCTCGTTCAAGATCGCCCGCATGCAGGCCCGCGCTCACACCGCCCGGCTGGCCTACTACGACGCCGCCTCCCGGATGCTCGCCGGCCGGCCGTTCAAGACGCAGGCCGCGATCGCCAAGCTCGTGGCCGGGGAGGCCGCGATGGACAACGCCCGGGACGCCACCCAGGTCTTCGGCGGCTACGGGTTCATCAACGAGTTCCGGGTGGCCCGCCACTACCGGGACGCCAAGATCCTCGAGGTCGGTGAGGGCACCACCGAGGTGCAGCTCATGCTCATCGCCCGCGAGCTGGGGCTGTGAGGAGGCCGCCATGACCGAGGAGCGCAGGGTGGTCCGCCAGCGCGGGCTGTGGTTCGAGGAGTTCGAGGTCGGCACGGTCTACGAGCACGCCCCGGGCCGCACCGTGACCGAGGCGGACAACGTGCTGTTCACGACCCTCACCATGAACACCCAGTCCCTGCACCTGGACGCCGCCTGGTCCGGGCGCCAGCCCTTCGGCCGGCGGCTCGTGAACTCGATGTTCACCCTCTCGACCCTCGTGGGGGCGTCCGTGGCCCAGCTGACCCAGGGCACCATCGTGGCGAACCTCGGCTTCGAGTCGGTCGCCTTCCCGCACCCGCTCTTCCACGGCGACACCCTGTATTCGTCCTCCGAGGTCCTCGGCACGCGACCCTCGTCCTCCCGGCCCGGGCAGGGCATCGTCCGCGTGAAGCACGTGGGCCGCAACCAGGAGGGCGTCGTGGTAGCCGAGTGCACCCGCTCGGTGCTCGTGTGGACCCGTGAGGCCGCCCCACAGTGACAGCGCACCGTGATCACCGCTGCGGCACGGCGCGGTGCCGTCCCGCAGCGACACCCCGCAACGACACCCCCGGCGACACCCCCGGCGACACCCCCGGCGACAACCCCGGCGACAACCCCGGCGACAACCCCGGCGACAACCCCGGCGAAGGAGACCCGATGACCGACCCGTTAGGCCTCGGCCCGGCCCTGCTCTTCTGCCCGGCCGACCGCCCCGAGCGCTACGCCAAGGCGGCGCAGCGCGCCGACGCCGTGATCCTCGACCTCGAGGACGCCGTGGCACCGTCCGCCAAGCCTGCCGCCCGGGACGCCCTCGTGGTCACGCCCCTGGACCCGGCCCGCACGGTCGTGCGGATCAACGCCGAGGACACCGAGGACTTCGCCCACGACCTCGTCGCCCTGCGGCACACCGCCTACACCACCGTGATGCTGCCCAAGACCGCCTCCGCGGAGCGGCTCGCCGTCGCCGCGGAGCTGGGCCTGCACCGCGTCGTGGCGCTGTGCGAGACCGCGGAGGGCGTGGTCAACGCGGCCGAGATCGCCCGGGCCCCCAATGTGGTCGCGCTGATGTGGGGCGCCGAGGACCTCGTGGCCTCGCTCGGCGGCAGCTCGTCCCGGCGCCGGGACGGCGCCTACCGGGACGTGGCCCGCCACGCCCGCTCCACCGTCCTGCTCGCGGCAGGCGCCGCCGGCCGGCCCGCCATCGACGCGGTGCACGTCGACATCGCCGACCACGACGGGCTGCGCGAGGAGGCCCTGGACGCGGTGGCCTCCGGCTTCGCGGCCACCGCCTGCATCCACCCGGATCAGGTCGAGACCGTCCGCGCCGCCTACCGGCCCGACGCCGAGGAGCTCGAGGCCGCCCGCGAGCTGCTCGACGCAGCCCGCCGAGCCCCCGGCGTCTTCACCTTCCGCGGGCGGATGGTCGACGAGCCCCTGATCCGCCACGCCGAGCGCCTCGTGCGCCGCGCGGACGCCTGAGGGCCCCGGCCGCCCGCACGAACCGCCCCGACCGGGCCCGTCCGGTCCCGCCCCGTCCCTGTCCGTCCGGAGGAGACCATGAGCCAGCCCCTGACGATCGTCGTCCCCGTCAAGCACGTCCCCGACGCCGCGGGGCAGCGCGTCCTCGCGGGGAGCCCGCCCCTGCTCGAACGCACGTCCGGGATCCTCTCCGAGCTCGACGAGTACGCCCTCGAGGCCGCGGTGCAGATCGTCGAGAGCCACGGCGGCGCAGCGGCCGGGCACCGCGTGCTCGCCCTCACCCTGGGGCCGGAGGGCGCGACGGACGCGCTCAAGCGCGCCCTCCAGCGGGGTGCCGACGCCGGGTTCCATGTGCTCGACGACGCCCTCGCCGGCTCCGACGCCTGGGTCACCGCCCGTGTGCTCGCCGCGGCGGTGCAGCGGATCGCCGCCGAGGAGGACAAGCCCGTGGACCTCGTGCTCACCGGCATGGCCTCCACCGACGGAGAGACGTCCCTGGTCCCCGGTCAGCTGGCCGAGCGGCTCGGCCTCGCCCACATCGGCTTCGCGAGCTCGCTGGAGCTGGCCGAGGACGGCGCCTCGCTCACGGCCACCCGGCACACCGAGACCATGTCCCTCCGGGTCGTCGCGGACCTCCCGGCGCTCGTGGCCGTGACGGACCAGGCCAACACCCCCCGCTATCCCAACTTCAAGGCGATCGTGGCGGCCAAGAAGAAGCCGGTGCAGACGTGGCCGGTCGCGGGCCTCGGCCTGGACGCCGGCGCCGTGGGCCTCGCGGGCTCGCTCACCGAGGTGCTCGACGCCGTGCCGCGCCCGCCCCGGGCCGCCGGCGAGATCGTGCGGGACGAGGGCGAGGGCGGGATCCGCCTCGCCGAGTTCCTCGTGGCCCGCAAGCTCGTCCGATGACCCGGCCACGCCCCGCAGGACCCCATACGCACGCGCCCGCCCGCCGGGCGGGAGGAGGACGACCATGACCACGACGACGAGCACGACGACGAGCACCACGACGAGCACCACGACGAGCGCGACCGCGGCCCTCGTGGTGCTGGGCACCGCCGACCGGCTGCGTCGCGCCGACCGGGAGCTGCTCGTGCTCGCGGGCACCGTGGGCGAGACGCACGTCGTCGTCCCGGACGTGCCCGGCGACGCCCTGCTCGACGAGCTCGCCGCCCACGCGGTGGCCACCGTGCACACCCCGGAGGGCGGGCCCGGCGACCGGCTGACCACGCCGGCGGTCGCCCTCGCCGAGGCCGCCGCCCGGGAGACCGGCGCCACGGTGCTGCTGCTCCCCGGCACCCCCGAGGCCAAGGACGTCGCCGCCCGCCTCGGGGTGCGGCTCGAAGCAGGGGTGATCACCGACGTGGTCGCCCTCGACGCGGGCCTCGTGGCCACCAAGTCCGTCCTCGCCGGGGGGTGGACCACCCGCTGCCGGGCCACGAGCCCGGTGCTGATCGCCACCGTCCGGCCCAACTCGGTCGAGATCCCCGCGGACCGCCGGACCGGCATCACCACCGACGGCACCACCGACGGCACCGCTGCGGCACCGGACGGGGCGCCGGCCGGGGCGCGGCGCCCGCGGGTGCGCACGCACGCGCTCGAGGACACCGTGCCCGCGGCCCGGGTGGTGGGTCGCACCGAGCTGCCGGCCTCCGGGCGCCCGGCGCTGGGCGAGGCGCGCGTGGTCGTGGCCGGTGGACGAGGCACGGGCGGGGACTTCGGCCCGCTCGAGCAGCTCGCGGACGCCCTCGGCGGGGCGATCGGGGCCTCGCGCGCTGCCGTGGACGCCGGGTGGGTCGGCCCCGAGGCGCAGGTGGGCCAGACCGGGCGCACCGTCTCCCCGCAGCTCTACATCTCGTGCGGGATCTCCGGGGCCGTCCAGCAGCGCGCGGGGATGCAGACGGCGGGGACGATCGTGGCCGTGAACAAGGACGAGCAGGCGCCGGTCTTCGAGATCGCCGATCTCGGTATCGTGGGCGATCTGAAGAAGGTGCTGCCCCAGGCGGTCGAGCACCTCCGGGCGCTGCGCGAGTAGGGGCCCGCACGGCGCGGCGCCGACGGGCGCCGGCGCCGCGCGATGGCCCGTGCCGGCAGGTGCCCGCGCCGTCGGGGAGCCGCCGATGGGGACCCCGGTACGGGGCGGCTCAGAAGCCGGAGGGGTGTCGCGGGGTGTAGGCCTCCTCGAGGCGGCGGCTCTCCTCCTCGGACAGCTCCAGCTCGACGGCGGCCACGGCGTCGTCGACGTGGTGCGTCCTCGTCGCGCCCACGATCGGCGCCGTGACGGCGGGCCGGCCGGCGACCCATGCGAGGGCGACCTGGGCCATCGGCACGCCGCGCTCGCCGGCGACCGCCGCGACCGCGTCGACGATCGCCCGGTTCGCCTGCTCGTCCTGGGTGTAGAGGCCCTGGCCGAACGCGTCGGTGCGCTCCCGGGGCCCGGAGCCGGCGGCGCCCCACGGCCGTGCCACCCTGCCGCGGGCGAGCGGGCTCCACGGGAGCACGCCCACTCCGGTGGCCCGGCAGAACGGGTGCATCTCGCGTTCCTCCTCGCGCTCGAGCAGGTTGTACTGGTCCTGCATCGAGACGAACCTCGTCCAGCCGTGCAGCTCGGCGACGTGCTGCATCCGGGCGAACTGCCACGCCCACATGCTCGAGGCGCCGAGATAGCGCGCCTTGCCGGCCTTCATGACGTCGTGGAGGGCCTCCATGGTCTCCTCGACGGGGGTCCGCGGGTCGAACCGGTGGATCTGGTAGAGGTCGACGTAGTCGGTCCCCAGGCGCCGCAGCGACGCGTCGATCTCGTGCATGATCGCCACCCGGCTCAGCCCGCCGCCGTTGCGGGCGTCCCGCATCCGCCCGTGGACCTTGGTGGCGATCTGGAGCTCCTCCCGCGGGGCGATCTCCTTGAGCAGCGTGCCGGTGATCTCCTCGCTGGAGCCCAGCGAGTACACGTTGGCCGTGTCGAACGTCGTGATCCCGGCGTCGTGGGCGCGGCGCACGAACGCCCGGGCCTCGTCGAGGCCCACGCTCCACGCGTGCGTTCCCCTGGCCGGGTCCCCGTAGCTCATCATGCCCAGCACCACGGCGCTCACCTCGAGGCCCGAGTTCCCCAGACGGACGGTTCTCATGACGGTTCCCCTTCTCCACGACGGACGACGGCACGGATCCGCGACGACGGCGGTGTCACGGGCCCGCTCCCGGGCCCGGCAGGACCTCCCCGGCCGGACGGGCCCGTGGGCTCATCGCACCACCGTGCGGTGGCCGGCGTCCAGCCGCCGGGTCCAGCCGCGGGCGTCGAGGTGCTCGAGCAGCGGGATCGCGACGCGCCGGGAGGTGCCGAGCGCCTGGCGCGCCTGGCTCGTGGTGAAGGGCTGCGGCAGCCGGGCGAGCTCGCGCATGGCCAGGGCGGGGGCGGTGGGGAGCAGCACGACACCGTCCCCCAGCCGGAGCAGCCGGCCGGTGCGCTCGGCCGCGGCGAGCTCACGGGCGCCGAGCCGCAGCGCCGTCAGGTCGTCGGCCTCCGGGCTCCGGAAGGGCTCGGCCCCGAGCCGCCGTTCCAGCTCGCGGACCGCGGTCTCGTGGGCGCCGAGGCCGCCGCGGTGCTGCGGGGAGCGGATGTGCCCGCCGTCCTGCGCCAGGCCGGCGCCGCGGACCACGGGCTCGACCAGCGCGGCGTCCGGCAGCGCGAGCAGGTCACGGGCGGCGCCCCGCGAGAGCCCGGCGGCCAGGGGGTCGCGGGCGTGCAGCTCGTCCACCGCGGTGCGCAGCCGCTGCGTCCAGGACTCCAGCACGGGGGCGTGCACCCACCACTCGCCGAGCACGCGCACGTCGTCCGGGGCGACGGCGCCCGCGGCGGGCAGCAGCCCGAGGCGGTGCAGGTGCTGGGCCTGCACCGCGCCGCGGCGGGCCACCTCCACGCGGACGTCCCCGCGCACGTCCATGCCGGCGAGCCGGGCGGCCCGGCGCGCCCGGTCGCCGCGCCGTCCGAGAGCGGGCGGTTCGGCGTCGAGCACCCGGGCTCCGCCGAGCACCGAGCGGCTACCGGGGTCACGGAGCACCAGGCGGTCCCCGAGGACCAGGGGCAGGGGCCGGTCGAGGACCAGCCGGGCGTGCTCGTCGTCGAAGGGGCTCAGCCGGGCGGGCACCGCCGCGGTGCCCGCGTGGACCACGAGGTGCTCGGCCGTGTCCGGGAAGGTCGGGCCGGTGCTGCGGCGGATGTCCAGGACGTCGGTGAGCGGCCACGTGCCGGGGGTGACCAGGGCGTCGCCGCGGTGCACGTCGGCGGCGGACACCCCGCGCAGGTTGAGCGCCACGCGGGTGCACGGCTCCAGCGCGGTGTGCGGCACGTTGCGGCTGTGCATGCCGCGGACCACGACCGGAACGGCCTCGCCGTGGCCGAGCAGCTGCAGCCGGTCGCCCTGCCGGAGCGTGCCCGCGGTCAGGGTGCCGGTCACCACCGTGCCGGAGCCGGTGATCGTGAAGGAACGGTCCACCCACAGCCGCAGCCGCCCCCCGGTGGGCGCGGGCGTCCGCGCCAGGACGTCGTCGAGGGTGGCGCGCAGCTCGGCGAGGCCCGTGCCCTCGAGGGCCGAGACGGTGACCACGGGCGCGTCGCGCAGGCCGGTGCCGGCCAGCTCCGCGCGGACCTGGGCGAGCACCTCGGCGGTGCGCCCGGGCGCCCGGTCGGCGCGGGTCAGCACCACCACGCCGTGCTCGATGCCCAGGGCCGCGACGGCGTCGCGGTGGTCGCCCGACTGCGCCTGCCACCCCTCGTCGACCGCGACGACGAAGCAGACGACGGGGGCGGGGCCGAGGCCGGCGAGCATGTTGCCGAGGAAGCGCTCGTGGCCCGGGACGTCCACGAACGCGACGTCGCGCCCGGACGGCAGCGTGGTCCAGGCGTAGCCCAGGTCGATGGTCAGCCCGCGGCGGCGCTCCTCCTCCCACCGGTCGGGCTCCATGCCGGTGAGGGCCCGCACCAGGGTGCTCTTGCCGTGGTCGACGTGCCCGGCCGTGGCGACGACGTACGCGCTCACCGCGCCCCTCCGGTGCTGTCGACGGCCCCGGCGAGGGCGGCCAGGGCCGTCTGCACCGCCGCGCGCAGGCGCTCGTCGTCGGCCTCGGGGACGCAGCGCAGGTCGAGCAGGCACGCACGGTCGTGGACCCGGGGAAGCACGGCGGGGCGGCCGGTGCGCAGCAGCGGGGCCGCGGCCTCGGGCAGCCGCACCGCCCAGCCCGGCAGGGGCACGCCGGGCGCGCCGCCGCCGCCGACCCGGCCGTCGTGGGCGACCACCGGGGCGCCGACGGCCGCGCCGAGCCGTTCGGCCCGGTCCCGGAGCCGGTCCGGGTCCGCGTGCAGCGCGCGCACGACCGGGGCGGGCCCCCCGGCGAGCGTGGCCTCCAGCGCGGCGAGCGCGAGCTTGTCGGCGCGGACCGCCCGCGCGAGGGGGTGGGCGGCCATCCGGGCGACGACGTCCGAGGCGCCGAGCACCAGCCCGGCCTGCGGGCCGCCGAGCAGCTTGTCGCCGCTGGCGATGACGATGTCGGCGCCTCCCTCGAGGGCGGTGGCGGCATCGGGCTCGGACGGCAGGCGCGGGTCGGGGGTCAGCAGCCCGCTGCCGAGGTCGGCCACCAGGGGCACGCCGTGGGCCCGGGCGAGCGGCCGCAGCTCGCCGACCTCGACGCCCGCGGTGAACCCCTCCAGCCGGAAGTTGCTCGGGTGCACCTTGAGCAGGCACCCGGTCTCCGGGCCGATCGCCTCGGCGTAGTCGCGCAGGTGGGTCCGGTTGGTCGTGCCCACCTCGCGCAGCCGGGCGCCGGTCGACTCGATGAGCTCGGGGAGCCGGAAGCCGGCCCCGATCTCGACGAGCTCGCCGCGGCTGATCACCACCTCGCGGCCGGCGGCCAAGGCCGTGGTGGCCAGCACGAGGGCGGCCGCCCCGTTGTTGACCACGAGCGCGTCCTCGGCGGGCGGGCAGGCGGCGAGCAGGGCCGCCCGGGCCGCGGCGCCGCGGCGGGAGCGGGTGCCGGTGCCCAGGTCGAGCTCCACGTCGACGTACCCGCCGGCCGTGACCAGGGCGTCGAGGGCGGCCGCGGACAGCGGGGCGCGGCCGAGGTTGGTGTGCACCACCACGCCGGTGGCGTTGAGCACCGGCGTCAGGCTCGAGGCGGAGCGGGCCCCGAGCGCGGCGAGCACCGCCGGCTCGACCTCGTCCGGGGCGATCTCACCGCGCCGCGCCCGGTCCTGGGTCTCGCGCACCAGCGCGCGGACGAGGTCCTCGCTCAACCGGTCGCGGGCCTGCCGGACGGGCGGCAGGGCCATGAGCTGGTCGGTGCGCGGGATGAGCCGGCGCGGGTCGTCCAGGGCCACGGTTCCTCCTCGGCGCGCCGGGCGCGTGGCAGAAGTTGGCGGAGGGAAGTTGGCGGAGGCGGACGGGAATCGAACCCGCCAGGCCGAGGTGCTCGGCCTCACCGGTTTTGAAGACCGGGGGGCCCACCAGGACCCGGACGCCTCCGCCCCCCAACCTAGCACCGCAGTCACCAGTAGGCTGTCGCCATGGAACACACCCGGACGCAGAAGCCGCCCCTGTCCGCGACCGCGCCGGTCCGGCTGACCGGTTTCGCCCACGGCGGCGGCTGCGCGTGCAAGATCCCTCCCGGCGAGCTCGAGGACGCGGTGCGGGGCCTCACCGGCCAGTCGGGGGCCGGCGTGCTGGTCGGCCTCGACGACGGCGACGACGCCGCGGCCGTCCTGGTGCGCGAGGACCTCGCGGTGCTGTCCACCGCCGACTTCTTCACCCCGGTCGTCGACGACGCCTACGACTGGGGCCGGATCGCCGCCGCGAACGCGCTGTCGGACGTCTACGCCATGGGCGGGCGCCCGGTCATGGCGATCAACCTGGTCGGGTGGCCCCGGGACGAGCTCCCGATGGAGCTGCTGACCGAGGTGCTCCGCGGCGGTCTGGCGGTCGCGTCCGAGGCCGGGTGCCCGGTGATCGGGGGGCACTCCATCGACGACCCCGAGCCGAAGTACGGCATGGCCGTGACCGGCGTGGCCGACCCGGACCGGCTGCTGCGCAACGACGCCGCCGCGCCGGGGCTGCCGCTGACCCTGACCAAGCCGATCGGCGTGGGCCTGCTCAACAACCGGCACAAGACGACCGGCGAGGTGTTCCCCGAGGCGGTCGCCACGATGACCCGGCTCAACCGGGACGCGGCCGAGGCCGCGCTGGCGGCCGGGGCGCGGGCGGCCACGGACGTCACGGGCTTCGGCCTGCTCGGGCACCTGCACAAGATGTGCCGTGCCTCCGGGGTCGGCGCGGTGCTCGACCGCCGTGCCGTGCCCCTCGTCGAGGGCGCGGCGCAGGCGCTGCGGGACGGCTACGTCTCCGGCGGGACCCGCCGCAACCTCGACTGGGTGCGTCCGCACCTGCAGGCCGCGACCGGTGTTGCCGAGGACGACCTGCTGCTGCTGGCCGACGCGCAGACCTCCGGCGGCCTGCTGGTGGTCGGCGAGGTGCCGGGGTACCCCGTGATCGGTCACACCGTGGCCGGGTCCGGCATCACCGTGCGCTGAGACCCGTCCCGGGACGCCGCCGGGCGCTCAGCCGACGGTGGTGATCGAGTCGTCGGTGACCCCGGCGGCGCGACGCGCGGCCAGCCGCGCCTTCTGCGGCTCGATCGTGTAGCGCGGGTCCACGGCCGAGTGGAGGCCGGCTTCCATGACACCGAACCGGGTCAGCGCCGAGGAGGCCAGCAGCGCCAGTCCCGAGACCGCGGCGACGGCCCGGTGCCGTCCGCCCAGCAGGGTGCCGAGGCCGCCGGCGACCGCCAGCCGCTCGCTCCACGCCAGCATGGTCCCGGCCTGGCCGTGGTGCAGCGGCTCGGCCGCCACCGGGTCCATCCGGCGCTCCATCAGCTTCGTGGCGATCAGCTCCCCCGCCACCCCGAGCACGGCGAGCCGACGGGCGGGGCCGGCCTCGCCGACCGACGTGGTGACCATCGCCAGACCGCCCGAGGCGAGGCTGGCCGAGCTCACGAAGACGAAGGCCAGGTCCTCGCGGGCGGCGTTCCACGTGGGCGTCGCCGTGTCGGCGAGCAGGGCCGCGGTGTAGGCGGCGAGCGGGCCGGCGAAGACCGCGGCCTCGACGCCGGCCGGTCCCTCGACGGCGCGCAGCACCGGGCGCAGCGGGCCCAGCGGCAGGCGGGAGCCGGTCATCCGGTCGACCTCGGACGCGACCGCTGTTCCCATGCCGGCCCCAAACGCGCTGAGGATCCACGTGCCCATGCTCATCGGCGAGGTCGGCTTGAACGTGCGTAGCATGTGCAGGAAGCGCTCCGGGCGGCCGAGGTCGGCGACCAGGGCCGCGCCGCCGAGACCGAGCGCGGTCATCGAGCCCAGCCGGGCGTTGCGGCGCAGCTCGGCCCGGCCGGTGAGCTGACCGCCGAGCGCGAGCAGCGCCGAGCCGCCGGCCACGCCGCCGAGGAACAGGTACGCGGCGACCTCGTGGCCCCAGGGCGCCGGCTTGACCACCGGGCGGCCGTAGTAGGAGCCGAACTCGGGCTCCGGGACCATCGGCATCTCGCGGGAGCCGTCGCCACCGCCGCCCTGCCCGGCGCCCCGGCGGCGCGGCCCGTCCCGCCGCCGTCGGCGCGGCGGCTCGGGCGGACGGTAG
Organism: Kocuria aegyptia; assembly: GCF_039530085.1. Taxonomy (NCBI): domain Bacteria; kingdom Bacillati; phylum Actinomycetota; class Actinomycetes; order Micrococcales; family Micrococcaceae; genus Kocuria; species Kocuria aegyptia. Next base: position 7,333 of record NZ_BAAAOA010000045.1, on the reverse strand, counting down.
CTGTCGAACTCGGACAGGCTCACGAGCGGCCTCCCGCGAAGGCCAGGGCGGCGGCGGCGAGCATGCCCGCCGCGGCCAGACCGGCCCGCTGGTACATCCGGGGCAGGTCCGCCGTCGGCACGCGCGGGTCCGGGGGGAGCCCGTAGACCTCGGGCTCGTCGAGCAGCAGGAACACCGATCCGGTGCCGCCCACGCCGTCCAGCTCGTTGGCGCCGTAGAGCCGGGCCTCGGTGCGTCCCTGGGCGTGCAGCTCGGCGACCCGGTGCCGGGCCTGGTCGACCATGTCGTCGTGCTCGCCGTACTTGATGGACGTCGTCGGGCACGTCTGGGCGCACGCGGGCGTCTGGTCGTCCACCATGCGGTCGTAGCACAGGGTGCACTTCTGGGCGACGCCCACGTTCTTGACCTCGGGCTTGCCCGGCTGCCCGTCCCGCTCCGTCCGCGGTGCGGCCGTGCCGTCGGTGCGCCGCTCGATCACGCCGAACGGGCAGCCGGCCACGCAGGTGCCGCACCCGTTGCACACGTCGTCCTGCACCACCACGGTGCCGTGCTCGGTGCGGAACAGCGCCCCGGTGGGGCACACGTCGAGGCATCCGGCGTGCGTGCAGTGCTTGCAGACGTCGGAGGACATCAGCCAGCGGAACTCCGGGGTGTCCGGCGGGGTGGTGTCCTCCGAGGCCGGCTGCGGGCGCGCCTCGGGCGGGCCGACGCGGGGCATGCCCAGGCTCACGAGCTTGCGTCCGGACTCACGGGCCTCCTCGATGCGCTCACCGTCCTGCTCGATGAACGCCACGTGCCGCCAGGTGCTGGCGCCCAGGGAGCCGGTGTTGTCGTAGGAGGACTCGAGCAGCTGGAGGTCCCCGTCCTGCGGGTTCTGGTTCCACTCCTTGCAGGCCACCTCGCAGGCCTTGCAGCCGATGCAGATCGAGGTGTCCGTGAAGAAGCCCTTCCGCGCGTGCTGGTGCTCCCAGTGCGCGTCGGCCGTGGGATCGGTCGGTCCGGCCAGCTGGCCCATCAGTGCTCCCTCGTCGGGTCGGTCGTCGGGTCGGTGGCCGGGTCCGTGCTCCGGCCGGGGTCCGGGGCGGTGTCGTCGATCCGGGTGTTGCCCGTCTCCACGGTGGCGCCCGCGCGCTGCTGGTACTCCGCGACCAGGTCCAGCAGCTCGGGGCCCCGCGGACGGCGGCCCGGGCGGATGTGGCAGGAGCCGACCTTGGAGTCCTGGATCTGCACGTTGGGCTCGAGCGTCAGGCCCAGCAGGTCGTTGGCGGAGTCGCCGCTGACCACGGCGTCGTCGCCCACGCCCCAGTGGTACGGGAGCCCGATCTGGTGCACGGTGTGCCCGCCCACCACGAGCGGGGTCATCCGCTCGGTGACGAGCACCCGCGCCTCGATCGCCGCCCGGGGCGAGACGATCGTGGCCCAGCCGTACGGCTCCAGCCCGCACTCGGCGGCGAGCTCGGGGGAGACCTCGCAGAACATCTCCGGCTGCAGCTCCGAGAGGTACGGCTGCCAGCGGCTCATGCCGCCGGCGGTGTGGTGCTCGGTGAGCCGGTAGGTGGTGAACACGTACGGGTACACGTCCGCCCCCGGCTCCCCGGCGCTCGGGGCGGTGAGGTTGTCCGGACGGGCGAACAGCACCCGGGAGGGGTTGCGCTGCTGGGCGTACAGGGCGTTCTCGACCGGCGACTCCTGCGGCTCGTAGTGGGTGGGCAGCGGCCCGTCCACCACACCCTTGGGCGCGTACAGCCAGCCCTTGCCGTCGGCCTGCATGATGAACGGGTCGTCGCCGGCCAGTGCGGCCGCGCCCCCGGCGTCGGGGTCGGGACGGGTGCCCGGGGCGAGGTGGAGCGGGAAGTCGGGCACGTCGTCCCCGACCCACTGGTCCTGCTCCTCGTCCCACCACACGAGCTTCTTGCGCTCGCTCCAGGGCCTGCCCTCGGGGTCGGCCGAGGCGCGGTTGTATAGCAGCCGGCGGTTGGCCGGCCACGCCCAGCCCCACTCCAGCGCGGCGGAGTCCTGCTCCTGGCCGGGCCTGCGCAGGGCGGCGCGGTTGACGCCCCCGGCGTAGACCCCGGTGTAGATCCAGCAGCCGCCGGAGGTCGAACCGTCCGCGCGCATCTCCGTGTACGAGGACAGCGGCCTCCCGGCGTCCGGGCCGGTGAGGTGGCGGCCGTTGATCTCGGCGAGCACCGCCTCGGGGTCCGGCTCGCCGTGCTCGTCGACGGGGTAGTCCCACGTGAGGTCCAGCAGCGGACGGTCGCGCTCGTCGTCGGACCCGGCCAGCCGCTCCCGGATCCGCCGGCCCAGCTCGAAGAAGAACTGGAGCTCGCTCTGGCACTCGCCCGGCGGCGCCACGGCCTGGTGGCGCCACTGCAGCAGCCGCTGGGTCTGGGTGAAGGTGCCGGACTTCTCGACGTGCGTGGCCGCGGGCAGGAAGAACACCTCGGTCTCGATGTCCTCGGTGCGCAGCTCGCCCGAGGCGATCTCCGGGCCGTCCTTCCACCAGGTCGCCGACTCGATGAGGTTGAGGTCGCGCACCACCAGCCACTTGAGGTGGGACATGGCCATCCGCTGCATCCGGCCGTTGGAGGACCCCACCGCGGGGTTCTGGCCGAGCAGGAAGTACCCCTCCACCTCGTCCTCGAGCATCCTGGTCAGCGTCTGGAAGGTGCCATGGGCCCCGGTGAGGCGCGGCAGGTAGTCGTAGGCCCAGTCGTTCTCCTGGGTGGCGGCGTCCCCCCACCAGGCCTTGAGCAGGCTCGTCGTGTAGGCGTCGGCCTCGGCCCAGTAGCCCTTCTGCTTCTTCGACGCGATCGCGGCCAGGTAGTCCACGAACGTGTCGTGGGTGCCGGCCACCGGCATCGGCAGGTAGCCGGGCAGCAGGTTGAACAGCGTCGGGATGTCGGTCGAGCCCTGGATGCTGGCGTGCCCGCGCAGGGCCATGATCCCTCCGCCGGGACGCCCCATGTTGCCCAGCAGCAGCTGCAGGATGGAGGCGGTGCGGATGAACTGCGCCCCTAGGCTGTGCTGGGTCCAGCCCACGGCGTAGGCGAAGCAGGTGGTCCGTTCGCGCCCGGAGTTCTCGGTGATGGAGCGGGCCAGGTACGCGAAGTCCTCGGGGTCGATGCCGCACACCTCCTGCACCATCTCCGGGGTGTAGCGCACGAAGTGGCGCTTGAGGATCTGGAACACCGTCCGGGGGTCCTGCAGGGTGTCGTCGCGCTGCATGCGGGCGTGCTCCATCGGGGCGCCACCGCTGCCGAACTGCTGGCCGGCGGCCTCGGCCACGGAGGCGTCCGCGCCCGCGTGCTCGGGGTCGCCCCGGGGCCCTTCGACCTTGCCGTCGCCGTCCCCGGAACCGTCCTCGTTCTCGTCGTAGGCCCACGACGACATGTCGTACTGGCCGCTCTCAGGATCGAACCCGGAGAACAGCCCGTCGAGGTCCTCCGCGTCGCGGTAGTCCTCGTTCACGATCGTGGCCGCGTTGGTGTAGGCGCGGACGTACTCCTCGAACCACAGGTCGTGGGTGAGCACGTGGTTGATGAGCGCGCCGAGCAGCACGATGTCCGAGCCGGCCCGGATCGGGACGTGCTTGTCGGCGACGGCCGAGGTGCGGGTGAAGCGCGGGTCGACGTGGATGATCCGGGCGCCGCGGGCCTTGGCCTCCGTCACCCACTGGTAGCCCACGGGGTGGCACTCGGCCATGTTGGAGCCCTGGATGACGATGCAGTCGGCGTTGGCCATGTCCTGCAGGGACTGCGTCGCGCCACCGCGACCGAACGAGGCTCCCAGACCGGGAACCGTCGCGGAGTGTCAAATACGGGCCTGGTTCTCGATCTGGATCGCTCCGGCCGCGGTGAAGAGCTTCTTGATCAGGTAGTTCTCTTCGTTGTCCAGCGTGGCGCCGCCCAGGGCCGCGAAGCCCATCGTGCGGCGCAGCGGACGGCCCTGCTCGTCCGTGTCCTGCCAGCCGTTGCGGCGCGCCTCGAGGACCCGGTCGGCCACCATCTCGACGGCCGTGTCGAGGTCCAGGCGCTGCCACTCGGTGGCCCGGGGCGCGCGGTAGAGCACCTCGGTCTGCCGGCCCGGCGCGTTGACGAGCTGCTCGCTGGCCGAGCCCTTGGGGCACAGGCGGCCGCGGGAGATCGGTGAGTCCGGGTCACCCTCGATCTGGACGACCTTCTCGTCCTTGACGTAGACCCGCTGGCCGCAGCCGACCGCGCAGTACGGGCACACGCTCTGCACGACCCGGTCCGCGGTGCTCGTGCGCGGGGTCGTGGACCGGGTGCGCTCCGAGGTCACCGCCGGACCGCGACCGAGCAGGTCGCCCGAACGGATCTGCCGGAGGACCGGCCACTCCAGGGGACTGAATCGTGACATGCCAGGAGCATAACCTGCCAAGGCGCGCTATGGCAGGGGCCACACCGGACGGGCGCGCCGTCGTGCTCGCCCGCCGGTGCGGAATGCTCACCGGCCCCGCGGGGACTCCGCCGCCCGGGAGGGTGTGCCCAGCACCAGGCGGCGGGTGCTGCGGACCGCGGCCGCGATCGCCCGCTCGAGCGGCCCCTGGCCGAGCGCCGCCTGCCACAGCACGGCGGAACCGGCGGCCACGGCCACGTGCACGGCGAACCAGAGCGCGCGGTCCTCGTAGTGGAGCGTCGTGGCCAGGGCCAGCAGGTGGGCCGAGTACAGGGTCAGGGTGCGGCCGCCCATGGCGCCCAGCGTGGTCCACAACCGGTTCGGGCGCGCGACGAGCAGGAAGAGGCCCAGCACGGCCAGACCGGTGCCCAGGTCCATGAGCAGCGTCACCGGGGTGTTGCTGTGCGGTCCCGGGGTGAGCAGCCACCACCAGGTGGAGGTGGGCAGGGCGGGACTGGGGCCCCAGACGAGGATCTCGTCGATCTGGTCCTCGCTCAGCCACGGGGTGTGGCGGATCAGCCGGCCGTAGCCGCCGGCCTGCAGGACCAGCACCCAGTAGACGAACCAGGCGCCGAGCGCCAGGACCACGCCGAGCACGGCGATCCGGACCCGCACCACGACCTCGTGCAGGTCCGTCCGGCCGAGGAGCAGGCCGGCGCAGAGGTACGTCAGGTAGGGCACGGCGGGGTAGGTGCCGGTCAGCAGCACCTGGGCGAGGGTGGCGCCCGGGTCCGCGAGCACGCTGCCGAGCGTGGGGTTCAGGGCCTCCGGACGGGGCAGGGCGGGCCCGAGGACGTGCACGAGCACGGGGCCCAGGACCGCGAAGAGCGCAGCGGCGGCGGCCAGCGTACGGCGCCGCAGACCGAGCAGCGGGACCGCCAGCAGGAAGAACGCGCCGTAGTAGACGAGGATGCCCAGCGCGGGCGCCGGGGACGGCATGACCTGGTTGATCGCCAGGCCGAGGGAGGCGATGAGCAGGGCCCGCACCACCAATCCGGCGCGGGTCGCCGTCAGCGCGCGACCCCGGTGCGGGGTGCGCCCGCCCGAGGAGAACGCCAGGCTCAGCCCGGCCAGCAGGGCGAACAGCGCCGCGGCGCGCCCGGCGAACAGGCTCCACTGCAGGGTGGGTTCGAACGTCTCGGGGTCGTGGACGGGCAGGATGTGGACCGCGATCATGCCGATCAGCGCCAGGCCGCGGGCGGCGTCCACGGCGATGAGGCGGGGTCTGCGGGCGGGCGCCGCGTCGGACGCGCGGGTCGTGCCGGTGGTGGGGGCTTCGGACGTTCGGCTCATGGGGGTCTCCGGGGGGCGGGGAGCGCAGGGGGGTCGTGACCGCTGCCGGCGGGGACCGGCGCGGCCGTGCGCGGGGGGCATGCGCGTCGAGGGGCGCGCGGACGGGACGGCTCGCGGCGACGCGGCCGGCCGGCAGGGTGTCCGGCGGGCCCCGGGGGCGGGGCCGGTGCGGACGGGGCGCACCAGGGTGGGGGCCTGGCGCGGTGGCGGCCCGGATCCCCTCGGGCCTCCTCGACCCTAGGGGCCGGAGAATCCCCTGTCCACTTTGCGCATCGGTGTTGTCCCAGGTCACACGGGGTTTGGACACTGTTCACCGACGCCCCTCTGGAACTGCGCCGGGGTGGCTGGTTCGATGGGAAAGGGCCCCGCCGAGCTGCGCCGAGCGCGGTCCCGGGGCCACGGAAGCATGACCTGAGGAAGGTTCGATCATGAGCAACGCACTGTCCTTCCCGTCGACGACCCGGTCGGTCGACCTCGTCCACGTCCCGCTGCTCCCGGGGTCCCCGGAGCGCCCGGACGAGGCCTGCGCCGACAGCGCGGGCGGCGACGTCGGCCTCCACCCCGCCGGGCTCCTCCAACGGGTCTTCACTGCCGCGGGGGAGGTCGAGACCGCGGAGTGGGCGCTCGACCAGGTCCTCGAGGCCGCGGCCTCCGGTGAGGAGGTGGGGATCGGCCTCGACGTCGCACCTCTCGACGGTGCCCTGGAGTCGGCGCACTGGGCGCTGGACCGGGCGGTGGAGGCCCTGCGCGCCGAGCTCCGCCGCGCGGCCCGGCGCGGTGTCCCGCTCGCCCTCCTCGCCGAGGCGTCCGCGACGGACGTCGGGGAGCTGCGCTGCCTCCTGCACCCCTCCGACGCCCTCACCGGTCCCGATCTCGCGCCCGGAGGGCTGGCCGCCGCCGGCTGAGACGGTTCCGCCCCCGCACTGCCCCCGCGGCCGGCCGTCCAGGCGGAAACAACGCCGAAAACCTGTCCAGATTGTTCAACAATCATTACACTGGCAGGACAGTGACCGCGGCCACGTCCTGGGTGGCCGGCGATCTGCCCCGGCGCAGGTCGCACCCGTCCCGAGGAGGCCGCATGTCCAGCACCGCCCCCGTCCCGCCCGCCCCGGAGGGCCGCGGATCCGTCAGCACCCCCGCGGCGATGCGGGCCATGAACCGCTCCGCCCTGCTGGGCGCCCTCTTCCTGATGGCCACCAGCGCCATCGGCCCCGGGTTCATCACCCAGACCGCGAACTTCACCGTCCAGCTGGGTGCTGCCTTCGCGTTCGCCATCGTCGTGTCCATCGTCGTCGACATCGCGGTGCAGCTGAACGTGTGGCGGATCATCGGCGTCTCCGGGCTCAAGGCGCACGAGCTCGGCAACCGCGTGCTGCCGGGCCTCGGCTGGCTCATCGCCGCGCTCGTGGCCACCGGCGGGCTCGTCTTCAACATCGGCAACACCGCCGGGGGCGGGCTCGGCCTGACGGGCTGCTGGGCCTCGACCCCACGTGGGGCGGCCTCCTCACGGCGCTGATCGCGGTGGGCGTGTTCGCCAGCAGGCGCGCGGGCATCGCCCTGGACCGGATCGTGGTGGTGCTCGGCGTGATCATGCTCCTGGTGACCGCCTACGTGGCCTTCG
>NZ_BAAAOA010000044.1:0-2975 GCF_039530085.1 Kocuria aegyptia | reverse complement strand
GGACCGCAGGGTGGCGAGCCACCCTGCGGTCCCCGGCGGGCCTGTTGCGGTCAGGCCGAGGCGCCCGACCCCGACGGCTGGGCGGAGGCCAGTTCCTCGCCGGCCTGCAGCGCCGCCTGTGTCGTGTGCAGCACGAGGAGGGCCGTGGTCACCGTGCCCACGCCGCCGGGGACCGGCGTGAGGGCCGAGGCCACCTCGGCCGTCGAGGCGGGCTCCACGTCGCCGACGAGATCACCGTTGTCGAGGACGTTGGTGCCGACGTCGATGACCACCGCACCCTCCTGGACATGGTCACCGGTGAGCAGGCCGGGCCGCCCGACCGCCGCGACGACGACCTCCGCCTCGGACGTGTACCGCTCGAGCGGCCGTGAGCGGGAGTGGCAGACCGTGACGGTGGCGTCGCGCTGGAGCAGCAGCTGCAGCAACGGCTTGCCGACGACCGCGGAACGACCGACCACCGAGACGTGCCGGCCGGCGAGGGGAACCTCGTAGTGCTCCAGGATCTCCACCACCGCCCGGGCCGTCGCGGGGGCGAACGCCCGTTGCCCCACGGTCAGTCGCCCCAGGCTGAGAGGATTGGCTCCGTCGACGTCCTTGGCCGCGCTGATGTGGGCCACGAGCTCGTCCACGGCCACTCCCGGCGGCAGGGGCGTCTGCAGGATGATCCCGTGGATGTCCTCGTCGGCGCTCAGCAGCGTGAGCGTCGAGGCGATCTGGTCGGCTCCGGCTCCGGCGCCGAGGTCGACGACCCTGCAGTGCACGCCGGCCTTGTCCGCGGCCCGCGCGATGGAGCGGACGTACCACAGTGTCGCCTCGTTGTCGGTGGCCACCACGACCGCCAGCCCGGGGACCACTCCGCGCTCGCGCAGCGTGGTGACGTTGTCTTCGGCCTCGGCCCGCAGGCGTTGTGCGACCGGGGCCCCGGTCAGCCGGCGCGCGGTCATGCCATCACCTTCTCGCGCACACGGTCCGTCACGGCCTGGGCCGAGAGGACGGCGTCGTGGCCGTCCCGGAGCTCGTCCGCGAACTCGGCCCGGACCTTCTCGTCCGTGATCGCGTTGATGTTCATGTCCAGCGTGATCAGGGCCGTGGCGATGGCCGCCCGGGCCGCCTCCGAAGCGGCGGCCACGTCGCTGATCACATTGGGGTTGCTGAACTCGGCCAGCTCCCGGCCCAGATCGACGACCTCCGTGGCCAGGGCGATCAGCGCCCGCGGCGGTGCGGCCGCCGCGACCGTGGCCCGCTGAACGGCCCGGGAACGAGCGGCACGGTCCTCGTCCGAGGCCGAGGGCAGGCGGTAGGCGGCGATCACGGCCGCGAAGGCCTTCTCGTCGTCGTCGGCCAGCTGGAGCGCCTCCGGGATGATGTCGTCGGCCCGGGCGGCGATCCGGAGGGACCGCTCCTCGTGCTCGGCGTACTTCGCGCCGGTGGTGTAGCGCGCCACCATGGCGATCAGGGCGGCCCCCTGGGCTGCGTGCAGCGCTGCGGCCGCCCCGCCCCCGGGCGTGGGTTCCCGGGACGCCAGGCGTTCCAGGTAGTCGTTGAGGGTCTCCGAACCGATCATGTTCTGTATCCTTCGGTGGGCGTGGATGGACGGCCGTGGGTGTCGGCGGATGCTGCCGGTGCACGATGGGCTGCGGCCCCGAGCCCGGTGGCGAAGCAGGCTCGGGGCCGCAGGTCTGCTGGAGACGGTGCCGCGGGCTGATGCGGCTCAGCCGCGCAGTCGCGCCGTCCCCGGGTCGTTGGGGTGGTCACCATGCCGGGCGAGCCCGTGCCGGAGCGCTCGGGACGGCGGCCGGGGCTGCACGGCTCAGCGGAAGACGACGGTGCTGGAGCCCTCCAGGAGCACGCGGTGCTCGCAGTGCCAGCGGACCGCCCGGGAGAGGGCCAGCGCCTCGGCGTCCTGCCCCACGGTGGACAGGGCCCGGGGATCGTGGGTGTGGTCCACCCGGATGACCTCCTGCTCGATGATCGGTCCCTCGTCCAGGTCCGCCGTCACGTAGTGGGCGGTGGCACCGACCAGCTTGACGCCCCGCTCGTAGGCCTGGTGGTAGGGGCGGGCCCCCTTGAAGCCCGGCAGGAAGGAGTGGTGGATGTTGATGGCCCGTCCCGCCAGCGCGCGGCACAGGTCGTCCGAGAGGATCTGCATGTAGCGCGCCAGGACCACCAGGTCGATGTCGTGCTCCTCGACCAGCGCCAGCAGCTGCTGCTCCGCCTCCTCCTTGGTGGCAGGGGAGACGGGGAGGTGGATGTAGGGCAGGCCTGCCGCCTCGGCCATGGGGCGCAGCTCCTCGTGGTTGGAGACCACCAGGGCGATCTCTCCCCCGAGGCCCCCGGCCCGCCACCGGAAGATCAGGTCGTTGAGGCAGTGCCCGCTCTTCGAGACCATGACCAGCAGCCGGGGCGGGGTCTGGTCGTGGATCTCGTAGCGCATGCCGAACCGCTCGGCGATGGAGACGAAGTTCCGCTGCAGCGTCTCTCGGGTCAGCTCGAGCGGACCGGTGAAGGCGGTGCGCAGGTGCACCAGCCCGTGCACCGTGTCGTCGAACTGCTGGTGCTCGTTGATGTTGGCCCCGTGCGCGAGGAGGAACTCCGTGACGGCATGGACGATCCCGACCTGGTCTTGGCAGGTGATTGTCAGCACGAACTGGGGGAGTGTCCGTCCCTCGGGTGCCGCTGCGGGTGCCGCGCTCGGCTGCAGGGAGGAAGGAAGGCTGTCTACGGCGGTCATGGAAGGCTCCTGCTGGATGGGCGTCTACTGGGGATGGCCGGCGTGCCGGTGGCCCGGACGGCCCGGCCGGGGCGGTGCGGCGTCGAGTGGTTCGACGTGGCGCTCCGCCCCGGCCGGGCGGGGTGCGGGGGGCTCTGGGAGCCCGGCCCGGCCGGCGAACGGGTGTCTAGGCGCCCGTTGCCGGGATGACGTCGCCGACTTTGTCGGTGATCCAGTCGTGGAAGGCGCCGATGTGGTGTTCGGA
>NZ_BAAAOA010000043.1:0-7481 GCF_039530085.1 Kocuria aegyptia | reverse complement strand
TCCCGGTGGCCCGCCAGCCCGGCAGGGCCAGCTCGGCGGCCTCCACCGCGGTGGCGACCTCCTCCGCCGAAGCCAGCAGCACCCGGCGGGCGACCTGCCCGGTGGCCGGGTTGAACACCTCGCCCGAGCGGGCCGAGCCACCGCGGCGGGCCCCGTCGATGAAGTGCTCGATCACCTCCCCCACCCCACCCGGGTCCTGGGTGCCGTGCTCGGCGGCCTGCTGCGCCCGGGCCTCGGCGTCCTGCTTGGTGTCCTGCAGGTCGTGGGTCGCAGTACGTTCCAACATCGTTCGGTCCTTTCGGAGTGCGGGATGCGACAATGTGTCCTGAATCACATTGATCCTCTGGGCACCACCATGGCACAGGAAACGGAGATGACATGCCGACAGACAGCACGGATTCTCCGCCCGTTCGGACGATTCGTCCGGCCGCGGCCGAGCGGCTCGTGCCCACGGTGCGGGACGTCGTCGGGTCGCCCGAGGTGGCCGTCGGCCGGCCGGAGGTCCTCACCGGCGCGGCCGCGATGGATAGACCGGTGCGATGGGTGCACGTCCTGGACGGCCCCACCGTCGAGGGAATGCTGTCCGGGCAGGAGCTGGTGCTCTCCACGGGAGTGGGCTGGCCTCCCGACGAGGAGCTCCCCGGCTACGTCGGAGCCCTCGCCCACGCGGGGGCGGCCGGGCTGGTCCTGGAGCTGGGCGCTCGTTACCGCACCGTGCCGGCCGAGCTCGTGGACGCCGGCCGGGAGCTCGACCTCCCGCTGATCGTCCTGCACCGGAGGGTCCGGTTCGTCTCCATCACCGAAGCCGTGCACCGCCGCATCCTGGCCGCCCAGATGCAGGCCCTGGAGGTCCGGGACAGCGTCCACGATCTGTTCACCGAGCTCATCCGCACCGGAGCACCGGCCGACCACATCGTCCATGAGGTGGCGCGGCTGCTCCACAGCCCCGTGGTCCTCGAGGACCTGTCCCACCGCGTCATCACCTGCTCCCCGCACGGCGGGGACATCGCCTCCCTGCTGGCCGACTGGCGCGACCGGTCCCGCCTGGCGCACGAGCGCGGCAACACCGGCCGGTGCGTCGCCGTCGTGGAGGCCCGGGGCAGGAGGTGGGGCCACCTGATCGCCGTCCAGGCCCCGGACTTCCCGGGCGGCGCTGACTTCGTCCTCAGCCAGGCCGCCGTGGCGCTCTCACTGGACCGGGCCGCCAGCCACGGGGCTGACGAGTGGCTCCGCCTGAGCCACCAGCAGCTCCTCGACGACGTGGTGCAGCGCCGCCTCTCCGGCGTCGACGCCCTCGCGCACCGGCTGGAGGCGACCGGGATGACCGTCCGGGACCGGCACCTCGTCGGCGTCGCCCTGAGGCCGCACCGGTCCCGGGACGGCAGCATGAAGCCGCTGGACGCCCCGGCAGCGTGCGACGCCGTGCTGGCCGCCGCCGGGACCACGGGGGCCGATGTCGTCTGCTCGCAGGTCACCCTCGACACGCCGCTGCTCCTGGCGGCCGTGTCCTTCCCCCGCAAGCACCATGATCCCGACGCCGACGTGGACCGGATCGCCGCCCACGTCGTCGCCGCCCTGGGCGTCCGGCTCGACCTCGCAGCCGGCGCGGTGGCCGACGACGTCCGGGGTCTGCTGAGCTCACTGGATGAAGCCATCGAACTCCTGAACCTGACGAACACCGCGTCCAAACCTTCCGCAGGAGCGGTCGTGCGTGCGGCCGGTCAGGAACTGCCCCTGCTCTTCAGCCGTCTGCGGGACGAGCCCCAGGTGCAGGAGTACGGGGAACGGGTCCTGGGGCCCCTGCTCGCCTACGACGCCCGGCACGGAACGGACCTGCTCCAGGTGCTGACCGCCTATCTGCAGAGCCCCGGCAACCGCACGCGGGCAGCCGCCCACAGCCACCTGTCCCGCTCGGTGTTCTACCAGCGCCTCGCCGTCATCGAGAAGCTGCTGGATCGCTCGCTCGAGGACGGCCACACGATCGCCGGCCTCTACAGTGCCCTCCTGGCCCACCAGCAGATCGGTACTAGGTGACGGCTCCGCCAGCCCTGGCACGACATGTGTCCGGAGCGGACACTCGTGCTTCGCCGGGGACGCGCCCCGTGGCACCGCGCCGACCCCGTCCCTATTGGACAATGGTCGACACCGAACCACTTCCCGCATAGGAACACGGCCCGGACAATAGACTTTTGTCCTGCCCGATGGGGACCATGTGGGGACAAAAACCGGCCCCCACCAGGGCCGTCACCCGGATACGCTCGGAGCACCCCAAGAATCCGTACCCCTCGACGGACAAGCGAGAACCCGATGCGCACCTCCCCCCTGGCCACCGACATCCAGCACTACCTGCAGTCCTGCTCCCCCGCAGGCCTCGAGCTCCTGGACCTCGACATCGTCGAGGACGTCGCCGAGCTCACCCTGGCCTTCACCCCTCAGGCTCTCGACCGGGTGCTGCGCACCCAGCTGGCCACCACCGGCACCCCGGCCGACTGGGACTGCCCGAAAGCGCCCATGGAGGCCGGCACCCCCACCTGGGCCTACGCCCTGGAGCTGTCCTACCTGTTCAACGAGCACTACTTCGGCCACCTCCTCCTGGAGCGCCACGAGGCCGCCCTGGGCCAGATCCTTACTACCCACGGCCACGTGGGCACCCCGGTGGTGTTCCGCCCCGCCTACACCCCGGACTGCCTGGCCCTGAACCTGCGCCGGCTCAAGGCCGAACACCTCCGCGCCACCGGCCACACCCCGGCGCACGCGCGCGCCGCCTGAACGGCACGCACACCAGAGCCACGGTCCCCCGATTGGGGGACACATCATGGCACCATCATCGACGGAGCGAACTTCCTCGCGCGACGACGTGATCCCCGTCACCACTAGGCACAACACCGTTCCGCGAGTTCCCGGCACGGGAGAGTGCAGGTGCAAACACCTTTCGTCATAGAGCCTGTTTCATCGATTTGCGCCCCTAAACTGGCGACAAGTGCAATGCAGCGCGCGGTCATCGTCTTCCCCTCGGGCTGGGAGAGACCACCCCAGGTGACCGCGTGCTTTTTCGGGGAGGGAGCCAAGTCATGCTCAAGGTCAATCATGTCGCCCACGCGGCCACGAAGAGTCACACCCAGGAGCAGGCAGAGCAGCGCCACCAGGACCACGTCGGCCGCACCCCCGCGTCCCAGACGGGGTGGCGCTCCGCCTACCTCAACCGCCTGCGCTGGGCGGATGCCCTGGCCGTGATCGTCGCGCTAGTCGGCACCCACCTGCTCCGCTTCCAGCTCGAGCACGCCGGCCTGGACCTGGGACCGCGGTCCGTGCCCTACGCCATCGTGGGCATCGTTCTCGCCTTCGTGTGGTGGACGCACCTGGGCCTGCGCGGCGCCCGGGACGTGAGGCTCATCGGCCACGGGATGGAGGAGACCCGCCAGGTGGTCACCTCGAGCCTCATCCTCTTCAGCGCGATCGCCATCATCTCCTTCGGCTTCGACCTCCCCACCGCCCGCAGCTACGTCCTTGTCGCCTTGCCCCTCGGCATCGGGCTGCTCATCCTCGGCCGGTTCGCCGTGCGGGACCGGCTGGTCAAGGCCCGGTACCGGGGCGAGGCGCTTTCCCGGACCATGGTGGTCGGACGGCTGGGCGGTGTCACGGACCTCATCAAGTCCCTGCGCCAGCACCCGACCTCTGGGCTCGAGGCCGCCGCCGTCTACGTCCCCGAGACCCGGCACCCCATGCCGGCGGAGCTGCAGCGCGTCAAACTGCCCCCCAACGCCCTGGCCCCCGGTGAGCGCCCCTCCGTGCAAGGGGTCATGGACGCCTGCCGCCGGCACGGTGTCGAGACAGTGGTGCTGTCCTCGAATGTGCCGCTGAGCACCACGGAGATCCGCCACCTGAGCTGGGAGCTCGCCGACGCCCACATCCGGCTGGTCATGGACACCGGCCTCACCGACATCGCCGGACCCCGCATCCACATGCAACAGGTGGCCGGACTCCCTCTCATCCACGTGGCCACACCGCGCCTGAGCCGCAGCCGAGCGCTCACCAAGCGGCTGATGGACATCTTCGGCTCCGCGACAGCCCTGCTGCTCCTCTCCCCCGTCCTGCTCACGCTGGCCCTCATCGTCAAGGCGCACGACCAGGGCCCGGCCTTCTTCGCCCAGGAGCGCATCGGTCAGGACGGCAGCCGCTTCAAGATGCTCAAGTTCCGCAGCATGCGCACCGATGCCGAACAGGTCCTACAGCGGCTTAAGGAGCAGAACGAGGGCGCCGGCCTGCTGTTCAAGATGAAGGACGACCCCCGCATCACCGGTCCCGGCAAGTGGATGCGCCGGTACAGCCTCGACGAGCTCCCCCAGTTCTTCAACGTCCTCAAGGGCGACATGTCCCTGGTGGGCCCCCGCCCCCCGCTCCCCTCCGAGGTGGAGCAATACGAGGACTACGTGCACCGCCGGCTGCGCGTACGGCCGGGCATCACGGGCCTCTGGCAGGTCTCGGGGCGCTCGAACCTGGACTGGGAACAGTCGGTGCGCCTGGACCTCTACTACGTGGAGAATTGGTCGCCGGTGCAGGACATGCTGATTTTGGGTCGAACTATCAAGGCTGTAGTAGCAAGAGATGGAGCGTATTGATGGATATGCCCGAAAGAATCGAAAGCGAGTAGGTAGGCACGACACCATGTGCGTGCGGCTGGTGTATATTTCCCATCCTCCTTCTCGGATGCTCTAAATCACCGGGTGTCGTGAGCGCATTGGACCTCGCATTGCCAGCCCTTCACCCCTCGGCACAGATCATTAGAACGGAACAAAGTTGAAGTTACTGGTAAATGCCACCAACAGGCTTCCCGCAGGGTGGCGGTGGACCATTCTTTCGCGCATGCTGGGTCGCACCCGAGCGGCACGTGCCCTCGGGGTGAGAGTCGGCGAAGGCTGTCGCATCGTCTCCTGTGTCGTAGCCGCTGAGTATGACCTCGTCGAAATTGGTGATCGCGTTACTGTCAGCAGCGAGGTGCTGTTCATTACTCACGACGGATCCGGATGGTTAACACGGGATGACCGAGGCCGACGCTACAGGTTAGCTCGAATCAAAATTGGCAATGACTGTTTCATCGGCGCAAGAAGTTTAATTATGCCCGGCGTGCAGGTAGGCGATCGATGCATCATTGCTGCAGGAAGCGTCGTCACCAAAAGCGTACCCACCGGGTCAGTCGTAGGAGGAAATCCCGCACGTATAATCGGATCGTTTCAAGACTTCCGTGATCGCACGCTACGAACGTGGGCAACTGATCGAAGGGTCGACGCAGATTTCCGCCCACCTATGCAAAGCCTAGACCCCAAACTGAGGGGCATGCGATAGTGAAAATCGGATCCATTGTGCAAAATAACGCCGAGGTATTGCCTCTTATTATCGGTGCAAGCGTCGTTGTTGCTGCAGGGGCCCTTGGGGCTGCCAGCGACACAGCGGTCAGCCAATTCATGTTCATCAGCATTGCGGGGATTTCAGCGTTACTTGCACTTCTTATGCTCCCTGTCCACGTGCTGCCAACACTGGCGGTCGCCGTCGTTATTTTTGTTCCGGATCGCCTTATGGATGCCGCTGGCTTTCCGCTAACGACACCGTCTGCCGTCATTCTCATCGTATGGGCAGTGCGCAAAAAAATGCACGGCAAACTAATTGACTATAATCAATTTAGGATCGGCACTCGAGCTATCCCCAAATCCTTAAGCATAGTCCTTTTCCTGTTCTCAGCATGGCTGATCCCTAAAACGCTATTTTCCGCTCTTCCCTCTTTCTCGGTCGCGTGGTTACTCACCTTCCTAATGGCCGTTTTTATTCCGCTCTATGTGAGAAAGCGCGAACTCGAAGTCATCCTTCTTCGACAGTCAATTCCCGCCCTCATATCTATTGCGGCCATCTACGCCATCGTGCAGTCCATTATGCAGACGAACTTCATCTACGACCCCCTTTACCTCATGGTGGGCAGGGACTCGGTGCAGCACTGGGAGGTTTACCGCGCCGATGCTTCGCTCGGCCACCCGCTCACGGCAGGACTTGTCTTTGCCGTGGGACTGGCATTTTCAGCAGGGCGCTGGATCGAGACGCGACGGAACGCTTTTCTTATGGCATGCGTCCTGCAGGGCCTTGGCTTGATGCTCACAGTGTCCCGCGGCTCCTATGTTGCCGCTGGAATGGCCATCGCCTTCCTCGTACTGGCCGCAATTGTAACCGGTCGCCGCTTTAGTCGCACCCGCGCATTCCTACTAATTATCAGCTTCGCCTCGTTCATCGTATACGTATTGCAGAGCGATGCGTTCGTCAAACGAGCCACAAGCGACGAAGCAGCCGCATCGACCGATGCTCGAAACAACCTGTTTCAAATTGCACTCGACGCTACAAGCTCCACAAATTGGCTGGGGGGTGGGTTAGCTGCGTCCTCAATTGTCGCCGCGCCATACAATTTTCAGGAGCTACCGATTGAGAACTCCTACTTCCAAATTCTTATCGGTATCGGTATGCCAGGACTTCTGATTTTCGTTTCCCTTTTAGCTCTAGCCATTCGGTTAGGCTATCGATACCGCAATCTTGCCGCCGCCTCGGCGATCGTGGCTTTTGCCGTCGCAATCTCCGGATACGCTGCAATTGACACCGTACTACCTCTTATAACACTACTTGGACTACTGGTAATGATGGCTACAACCAATCTTCGTCCACTGTCAGCCCATAATCATCACATTCGAGGAACTAAACCGATCGGCAACACGACAGCTGGATCACAGGTGCCTACACACAGCCCGCACATTTCCCACGCGAGGGTGTACTCCGATCGCATTGGATAGGTGTTTCCGGTTCGCACGCACGGTCAAATGGGAGACCGGTCAACTAATTGGGGACACAAACGCTTAGGATTAGTTCATTCACCGACAGATTGTGTGTAAGCGCCTTTTCGTGCGCGGAGCACCATAATAGCAGCTATATAGTAAAAATTCAGGATGGTCCTATTTTGGCCATCCAATTACCAATAGGGTGGTCTCCACGCTAACAGCCACCGTTACTTATGGACGACTTCTGTCATCATCGGTATGCTGGCGTCTTTTACACAGCCCTGGGCCCGTCGCGGAGTGGCATGCCGTCCATTGGTCAGCCGCAGTTGGTTTTTATGACATTGCTATACCCTACTCCGTTCCGTTCTGGATTTGAAATCCCAGTGCATGGTCAACAGTTATGGCCGCATGACATCCTTCGAACTCGGGCCACCTTCGTCGCCTTTTAGGACTGCATCGTACCCCTACTCGACGTACACTATTGCAAACATACCGTCTACCGCCACGGGAAGTCCGCGACATGAAAAAGGCACTCATCTGCTTCACAGCTTTTATAATCCTGATGGGCAATGCATGGACAGGCCCAATGGCTCTTGGCACGGAAATCTCCGCGGCGTCTGCGGTGGGGGCGGGAACCTACGAAAACACCACAGATGCGATTACTTTCGAGGG
>NZ_BAAAOA010000042.1:0-1611 GCF_039530085.1 Kocuria aegyptia | reverse complement strand
TCGAGACCGGCCTCGGCGCAGGCGTGGACGACGCGGACGGCGATCTCCCCGCGGTTGGCGATCAAAACCTTATGCACGGTTACGGCTCCTGGGAGGTGTCGGGGTCGAGCTCGGGCGCCGGGCAGCGGGTGAAGCGCAGCCGCTGCCCGGGGCGCAGCTGGGCGAGCACGGCGAGGTCCTCGGGGTGGACCACGCCGAGCACGGGGTAGCCCCCGGTGGTGGGGGAGTCCTGGAACAGGACCACGGGCAGGCCCGAGGGCGGGACCTGGACGCAGCCGGGTACGGTCCCCTCGCTGGGCAGCTCGTCCGTGCGCATCCGCTCCAGCGGCTCGCCGGCCAGTCGCAGACCCACGCGGTCGGACTCGGGGGTGAGCTCCCACTCCCGAGAGAAGAACGCCTCCACCGCGGCGGGGGTGAACCAGTCGTCGCGGGGGCCCGGAACCACCCGGACCGACGCCACCCCGGCCCAGTCCACGGGCGGCTCGGGGCGCTGCACGGCCGTGCCGGGATCCGGGCCGACCGGCAGAGCGTCGCCGGTGGCCAGCGGCGCGGGGCCGAGGCCGGCGAGGGTGTCCGTGGAGCGGCTGCCCAGCACCGGCGGGACCGCGACGCCGCCGCGCACGCCCACGTAGACCCGCGCCCCGGCCGTCACGGCGCCGACCGCCAGCCGTTCGCCGTCGCGCAGGGCGAAGGGGGCGCCGAGCGGGGGACGCCACGGGGCCGGGCCCGTGACCGTCAGCGCCGCGCGCGCTCCGGTGACCGCCAGGACGTGCTCCCCGTGGGCGGTCAGCTCGAGCCCGCCCAGCAGGTGCTCCAGCACCGCCGCCCCCGGGCCGTTGCCCACGAGCCGGTTGGCCGATCCGGCGGCGGCGGTGTCGAGCGCGCCCGAGGGCGAGACGCCCAGCGCGGCGGAGCCCGCGCGGCCGCGGTCCTGGACGAGGGTCTGCAGCCCAGCGGCGTCCACGACCAGGTGCGGGCCCTCGACGGACGCGGGCGCGGGGGTGCGCGGCGCCGCCTCGACGAGCTCGCGCACCGGCCGGTACCGGACGCGGTCCCCGGGGTGCAGCAGGGCGGGGTCCTCCCGGCCGAGGTCGAACATCCGGGCCGCCGTGCGGCCGATGAGCTGCCAGCCCCCGGGGGAGCGCCGGGGGTAGACGGCGGAGAACCGGCCGGCCAGGGCCACCGACCCGGCGGGCACCGCAGTGCGGGGCGTGTCCCGGCGCGGGACGTCGAGGCCGTCCTCGCCCACGCAGTAGAAGAAGCCGGGGGCGAAGCCGGCGAAGGCCGCGGTCCACGCCTGCTCGGAGTGGGCGCGGACGACCCCGTCCGTGCCGAGGCCGGTGAGCTCCCCGACCGCCGCGAGATCCTCCCCGTCGTAGACGACGTCGATCGTCACCGTCCGCGCCTCCCCGGCCCCGGCCTGCCCGGGCGGGGCCGCGAGGGCGGTGGCGACGATCCGGCGCAGCGCCGCGGGCGTGCTCGCGCGCACGACGACGGTCTCGGCCCCCGCGACGCAGTCCACCAGCCCGGGCAGCCCGGCCGCGCTCAGCCGGGTGTGCACCGCCACGGCGTCGTGCAGGTCCGCGCACTCCACCAGGGCCGCCTGCGGGC
>NZ_BAAAOA010000041.1:0-1208 GCF_039530085.1 Kocuria aegyptia | reverse complement strand
TCGAGACCGGCCTCGGCGCAGGCGTGGACGACGCGGACGGCGATCTCCCCGCGGTTGGCGATCAGGACTTTGCGCACGGTGCTACTCCTCGGAAGTGTCGGCGGAAGTGTCGGCGGAGGTGTCGGCGGAGGCCTCCGGGGCGGTGCCGACGGGGTCGGCGTTCTTCGTGCTGCCGGGGGCGCGGTCCTGCGGGAACGGCGCCCCGAGCTCGGGCCCCGGCGTCCGCGCGAAGCGCAGGCGCTCGCCGGGGCGCAGCTGGGCGAGCACGGCGAGGTCCTCCGGGTGCACCACGCCGATCACCGGGTAGCCCCCGGTGGTGGGCGCGTCCTGCAGCAGGACCACCGGCAGGCCCGAGGGCGGGACCTGGACGCAGCCGGGCACGGTCCCCTCGCTGGGCAGCTCCCCGGTGCGCACCCGCTCCAGCGGTTCGCCGGACAGCCGGGCGCCCACGCGGTCCGAGGAGGCGGTCAGCTCCCACTCCTGCGCGAAGAAGGACGCCACGGCGGCGGGGCTGAACCAGTCGTCGCGGGGGCCCGGGACGACGCGGACCGTGGACGCCGCGGGCGGGCCCGGTGCCGGCTCGGGGAGCCGCACGGCCCGGCCCGGGTCCCGCCCGACCGGCAGGGCGTCGCCGGCGGACAGCGGGTCCGGGCCCAGCCCCGCGAGCGTGTCGGTGGAGCGGCTGCCCAGCACCGGCGGGACCGCGACGCCGCCGCGCACGCCCACGTAGACCCGCGCCCCGGCCGTCACGGCGCCGACCGCCAGCCGTTCGCCGTCGCGCAGGGCGAAGGGGGTGCCGAGCGGGGGACGCCACGGGGTCGGGCCCGTGACCGTCAGCGCCGTCCGTGCGCCGGTGACCGCCAGGACGTGCTCCCCGTGGGCGGTCAGCTCGAGCCCGCCCAGCAGGTGCTCCAGCACCGCCGCCCCCGGGCCGTTGCCCACGAGCCGGTTGGCCGATCCGGCGGCGGCGGCGTCGAGCGCGCCCGAGGGCGAGACGCCCAGCGCGGCGGAGCCCGCGCGGCCGCGGGGGACGGCGCGGGCGGCGCGCACGACGTCCCGCAGCGCGGCGGTGGTGCTCGCGCGCACGACCACGGTCTCCGCGCCGGCCACGCAGTCCACGAGCCCGGGCAGGTCCGCGGCGGCGAGCCGGGTGTGCACCGCCACGGCGTCGTGCAGGTCCGCGCACTCCACCAGGGCCGCCTGCGGGC
>NZ_BAAAOA010000040.1:0-22205 GCF_039530085.1 Kocuria aegyptia | reverse complement strand
TGTGGTGATCAGCCCCCGGCCTCACGCGTCCCGGCCCGTGCCAATAACGTCATGCCCTCTTACACCTAGAAGAATCTTTCTTTGGTGCGTACTGGCATTCGTCACCGCAGGAGTACTCGGTCCCTACGTAGCGACCTACGCCCCAAGCAGCGGACGCAGCACCTGGAAGCTCGAGGAGGCTGACGAGTTCAATAGATCGTCACTGGACACTTCGAAGTGGGGCGTCTACTCCAGCCCTGGGACCAACGGCAACGGCACTTTTTCGCCGACCAATATCGTCGTGATCGATGGGGTCTTGCAGATCCAGGGTCGCGGCGACACCGGCGGCGGCCTGTCCATGCTCAAGGGTCAAACCTACGGACGTTGGGAAACCCGGATGAAACTCGACGTGGGCAAAGGCTATGCGCCGGCCGTCATGCTCTGGCCGGACTCCGATGTCTGGGCCGATGGCGAGATCGACTTCTTCGAAACGCGCAACGGAGCCGCGGACACCGGCACTGCGACGGTCCACAAGCCCGGGGACCCGACCAATAACAGCAAGCAGCTGACTTAGAGCTTCCGCCGATAGGTCATGGTCGCCGGGCCGGGCGGTTGTCCCAGCGGTGGCGGGTCCACGCCTCGCGGATCAGCCGTCGGGTGATGATGATGGCGTTGGCCAGTCCGATGAACGCCTCGATCACCCGGGTGCGTTTCTCGGTGCAGACCGCCAGTTTCTGGAAGCCGCGGTTGTGCCAGGCATTGGTCCGTTCCACAACCCAGCGGGCGGTGTTCTGGATCGGGGCCGGGATGCCCTTGGTGGCGATCTCGCCATCGCAGCCGAGCTCCTCCAGCAACTCACGGGTGGCTTTGGAGTCGTAGCCGGCGTCCAGGTGCACCGTGATCCGTTCGGGCAACTCGAAGCCGAACCGGGACAGCGTCTCCAATGTGGGGCGCAGCAACGGGGAGTCGTGGCGGTTGGCTGCAGCGACCACCACCCCCAGGGGCAGGCCGGTACCATCGACCAGCACGGAGCGTTTGGTGCCCTGTTTCCCGCGGTCCACCGGGGATCTCCCGGCGGCCTCGCCACCGCACGGGGCCTTGGTGATGCACCCGTCCACCGCCAAGTCCTCCAGGGCGAGCCCGACCATCTTGTCGTAGGCGTGAAGGCAGGACTGTTCAAGGGCGGTGAAGATCTCCGCGGCGATCCACTCGTCGCGTCGGCGTCTGATGGTGGTGGCCGAGCAGGTGGTGTCGGCGATCTTCTCGTAGGCGGCCCCGAGGACGAGGACCTGCACGAGCTTGTCGAAGACCACCCGGTCCGGGATGCGTGGCCGGTGGCAACCTAGCGGATGCTCGTCCGCCACAGGCGGGATAAGCACCTGGAACTGGTCCCAGATGGGCTCGATGATGCACGATGGAACGGCAGGCACGAGTGCTCCTGGTCAATACACTGATTCTCAACAAATCCGTGTTTACCAGGCCTCGTGCCTGTCTCATGCCGCCGTCCCACCACGCCTATCGGCGGAACCTCTTACAACATTACGCCGAACGAGTGGCATGTCTGGGCCGTCGAATGGTTGCCGAGCCGTCTCACGTTCTACGTGGATGGCCTTAAGGTCTACGAAGTTACTGACACCGAATTCATTCCCACTAAGCCCTTCCACTTCGCGGCACAACTGGAGATCGGCGTACCGGGAGGAACACTCGACATACCGGTACGAAACTCGTGCACACCCCAGCCCCTTGCCCTCCACATCGACTACGTGCGCATGTACAAAACCGACGTTACAATCCCCAGCGCGGGAGGCGGCGTTTCGTGACAAGTAAATGGCAGGATCTCTTCTTGATCAAAGGGGTAGTGTCCAGGGTGGCGTGGACCTCGGCGGACTGATTCCAGGTGATGACCTCGCGCAGGTGCACGTGATCGTAGTCGGCGCGGGAGGCGTCCACGCGCTTGACCATGGACGGGACTGCCCCGACTTTCGTTGAGGGGCCTTGGTCGCTCTGCTTTAGGTAACAGCTACTTGTATTTCAGGGTGTCAAATCCGCGTTCGAGTGACCCGATCTGCCCCGGGCCCAGGTCTTCGTCCGGACGTGATGCGGTTCGGAATGGGCGGCGATGACCGCCCCGAAGGTGGAGGATCGGAACGGCCCGCCGTTGTCGGTCACGATGGTTGCCACCAGTAGAATTTCGCCGATCTCGGAGTCGACCCGCATGTGACGGCCAGCGGCTCCCCAAGCAGGACCTCGGACTCGGCCAACGACTTCTCAATCACGTTGATATGCGTTATGCATGTTCGATGTGGAGAACACCTGAGTATCAAATTTGCACTCGGTGAAATCAAGCGAAAGCAGCCCGTCACGGTGGCCTTCACAATCAACGAATTCTGCACCGCTCCCTGCCCTCCGCGGCGCACCCGCGTAGGCCCCAGCCAAACGACTAGACTGATCGCGAACGCCTCCACGGCCGATGGCGGCCGTCACCACTGTGAGAAGGATGAGATCCATGGCTAACCGAGCCCAGTCGTCCACCAGCACCTCGGCGGACTCGTCGACCGGCCGCAGCCGCGGGTCCGACGTCCGCTCCCACTCGGGCCAGGGACACACCGTCAACAACCTGATCTTCCTGGCCCTGTGCATGGCCATCATGATCGGCAGCTTCATCGCCTTCGCCAGCTACCCCAACAGCCCGCTGGTGTGGTTCGTCGGCTTGGGCCTCTACACCCTGGCCCTGCTCATCCCGGTGGGGTTGCTGCACAACAGCACCACGAAGAAGGCCGAGGGCGGGCGCACCATCCTCATGCACGTCCCGCCGACCACGGAGGTCGCCGGCGAGCCCACCACCGCGGCGAGCTTCCCGGACGAGCCGCGCAACATCGGCACCCGGGACGCCCAGGTGCACGCCGAGCACCAGGACGACACGCTGGGCAGAGCCACGCAGTAGTCCCGCCCCGCACCAGGACGCCCGGCCCCCTTCCGCGATCCGCGGGAGGGGGCCGTCGGCTTCGCCGGCGGAAGGCGTCCGTGCGGAGCGTCCGAGGCGTCGGCCCGTACCACTAGACTGGACGCGAATGCTCCGCGGCCGCCCGTGGCCGCCCCTACTGCCAGAAGGAACGGATCCATGGCCAACAGAGCCCAGCCCACCAGCACCTCGTCCGAGGCGTCGGCTGGCCGCCGCAGCGGCGGCGGCAGCACCGTGCGCTCGCACTCGGGCCAGGGACACACCGTCAACAACCTCATCTTCCTCGTGCTGTGCATGGCCATCATGATCGGCAGCTTCATCGCCTTCGCCAGCTACCCCAACAGCCCGCTGGTCTGGTTCGTCGGCCTGGGCCTCTACACCCTGGCCCTGCTCATCCCGGTGGGACTTCTGCGCGGCAGCACCGCCAAGAAGGCCGCGGGCGGACGCAGCGTGCTCATGGACGTCCCCTCGACCACCGAGGTCTCCGGCGTGGACCGGACCGCGGCCGAGTTCGGCCAGGGCCCGCGCGACGTCCGCGAGCGCGACGCCCACACCGCGGCCGTCCACCACGACGACAAGTACGGCAAGAACGTCGAGTAGGACCGCACCGGCCGTCCCAGAGTCCGAGGACAACGGGACCGACGACCACGGGTCCGGCGGCGGCTCGGACAGCAGAGGTCCCCTCCCGCTGCGGGAGGGGACCTCTTCGCGTGCCCGGTGGACCGGACGGGAGCTGCCGCGAGCGCGGGTCAGGCCGTGGCGGGCTCCTTGGCGAAGACCGTCTCGACCACGCCGCGCGCCCAGGAGAGCACCGCGCCGTCCACGAGGTCCTTGCCGCCGATCCGCTCGGTCTTGGGCTTGGGGATCAGCACCTGGGAGGTGTCGGTGCCGGGCACCGTCTTGACCTGCGCGCCCGGGTAGAGGCGGGTCAGCCGCATCTGCCGGGACTCGGGGAGGTCGGCCGGGGCGAAGCGGACCATGTTGCCCTGCGCCGCGACGTCGGTGAGGCCGGTGGTGCGGGCGGCCACCCGGAAGCGGGCGACCTCGAGCAGGTTCTGCACGGGCTCGGGCACCTCGCCGTAGCGGTCCACGAGCTCGTCGGCGACCTCCTGGATCGCCTCCTCCGTGGCGGCGTTGGCGAGGTTGCGGTAGGCCTCCAGGCGCAGCCGCTCCCCCGGGACGTAGTCGTGCGGCAGGTAGGCGTTGACCGGCAGCTCGATCTTCATCTCGGTGGGCCGCTCGTCCTCCTCGCCGCGGTACTCGGCGACGGCCTCGCCCACCAGGCGCAGGTACATGTCGAAGCCCACCCCGGCGATGTGCCCGGACTGCTCCCCGCCCAGCAGGTTGCCGGCGCCGCGGATCTCGAGGTCCTTGACGGCCAGCTGCATGCCGGCGCCGAGCTCGTTGTGGGCGGCGACGGCCTTGAGCCGCTCCAGCGCCGTCTCGGAGAGCGGCTTCTCGGCCTGGTACAGGAAGTAGGCGTAGGCGCGCTCACGGCCGCGGCCCACGCGCCCGCGCAGCTGGTGCAGCTGAGAGAGGCCGTAGCGGTCCGCGCCGTCGACGATCAGGGTGTTGGCGTTGGCGATGTCCAGGCCGGTCTCCACGATGGTGGTGCAGACCAGGACGTCGAACTTCTTCTCCCAGAAGTCCACGATGATCTGCTCGAGCCGGGACTCGGACATCTGCCCGTGCGCCACGGCGATCCGCGCCTCGGGCACGAGCTCGGCGAGCTCCTTGGCCTTGCGCTCTATCGAGGAGACCCGGTTGTGGATGTAGAACACCTGGCCCTCGCGCATGAGCTCGCGCCGCACGGCCGCGGAGACCTGCTTGTCGGTGTAGGCGCCCACGTAGGTGAGCACGGGGTGGCGCTCCTCCGGCGGGGTGGCCAGGGTGGAGGTCTCGCGGATCCCGGTCAGCGACATCTCCAGGGTGCGCGGGATGGGGGTCGCGGACATCGCCAGGACGTCCACGTTGGTGCGCATCGCCTTGAGCTTCTCCTTGTGCTCCACGCCGAAGCGCTGCTCCTCGTCGATGACCACCAGGCCGAGGTCCTTGAACTGGACCTCCTTGGACAGCAGCCGGTGGGTGCCGATCACCACGTCCACGGACCCGTCCTTCAGCCCGGCGAGCGTCTCCTTGGTCTCCTTGGCGGTCTGGAACCGGGAGAGCGCGGCCAGGCGCACCGGGAAGCCGGAGAAGCGCTCGGTGAACGTCTCGGCGTGCTGCTGGGCCAGCAGCGTGGTGGGCACGAGCACGGCCACCTGCTTGCCGTCCTGCACGGCCTTGAACGCCGCCCGCACCGCCACCTCGGTCTTGCCGTAGCCCACGTCCCCGGAGATCAGCCGGTCCATGGGGACCTCCCGCTCCATGTCCGCCTTGACCTCGTCGATGGTGGTCAGCTGGTCCGGCGTCTCGATGTACGGGAACGCCTCCTCGAGCTCGCGCTGCCACGGGGTGTCCTCCGCGAAGGCGTGCCCGCGGGAGGCCATCCGCGCCGAGTACAGCCGGATCAGCTCGTTGGCGATGTCCCGGACGGCCTTCTTGGCCGCGCGCTTGGTCTTGTTCCAGTCCGCCCCGCCCATTTTCGACAGGGCCGGGGTCTCGCCGCCCACGTAGTTGGTGACCTGGTCCAGCTGGTCGGTGGGCACGAACAGGCGGTCCCGCGGGCCGTTGCGCTTGGAGGGGGCGTACTCGAGCACCAGGTACTCGCGCACGGGCTTGGGCTGGCCGGGCTTGATCATCGCCCCGGCGATGGGCCGCTGGATGAGTTCCACGAACTGGCCGATGCCGTGCTGCTCGTGCACCACGAAGTCGCCCTGGCTCAGCGCCAGGGGGTCCACGGCGTTGCGCTTGCGCCGCACCGGGAGCTTGCGCATGTCCTTGGTGGTGTAGGGGCTGGCCTTGCCCAGCAGGTCCGCCTCGGTGAGGAGCACGATCCGCGGCCCGTCCAGGGCGAAGCCCTTGCCGGCCACGGCGGTGGTGAGCTCCACGATCCCGGGTTGCGGCTGCTCGGCGAGGGTCTCGCGGCGGGCCGCGGGGATCCCGGCCTCGTGCAGCAGCTCCGCGATCCGGGCCAGCGGGCCCGGCCCCTCGGTGACGGCGACGACGCGCCAGCCGTCGGCCACGCGTCCCTGCAGGAACTCGAGCATCGCCTCGACGTCACCGTGGAAGCCCAGCGGGTCCCGGGCGGCCACCGTTAGGGTGTCGGCGTCCGAGTCGATCAGGGCGATGTCCTCCGCGGCGGTGTCCGCGTCCACGTCCTGACCGGCCACCGCGTTGACGTTGAGCGCGGTGACGGCCCACCAGCCGAGACCGGTCCCCAGCGCGGTGGCCCGGGCCTCGGCCAGGGTCTGGAAGGACCCGGAGGCCAGGGTGCGGCCCTCGCCGTCGTCGTTGCGGACGATGTGCTCGGCGGAGCTGATGTCGATGGGCGCGGACTGCCCGTCCGAGGCGGAGTCCCACGCGGCGAGGAGGAACTCCTCGTTGGTGGCCACGAGGTCGTGGGCGCGGGCGCGGACCTTCTCCGGCTCCATGACCACCACGAGCGAGCCGGGCGGGAGCAGGGACAGCACGGGCACCAGGCCGTCCACCAGCAGCGGCGCGAGGGACTCCATGCCCTCCACGTAGATACCGCCGGCGATCCGCTCGAGCATGGACTCCGCCCCGGGCAAGGAATTCTTGAGCATCGCGGCCCGCGACATCACGGACGGGGTGATGAGCACCTCGCGGCACGGCGGGGCCACGAGCCGCTCCGGGTGGTCACCGGTGGCCAGGGTGCGCTGGTCGGCCACGGCGAACCAGCGCAGCTCGTCGACCTCGTCCCCGAAGAACTCGATCCGCACCGGGTGGTCCTCCACCGGGGAGAAGACGTCGATGATCCCGCCGCGCACGGCGAACTCCCCGCGCCGGGTCACCATGTCCACCCGGGCGTAGGCAGCCTCGGCGAGCGAGGTCACGGCGGCGTCGAAGTCGAGCTCCTCGCCCCGGGCGAAGCGCACCGGAGCCATGTCCCCCAGGCCCTCGACGACGGGCTGGAGCACGGAGCGGACCGGGGCCGTGACCACCCGCAGCGGGCGCTCGGCGTCCTTGCCGGCCAGCCGGCGCAGCACGTCCAGGCGGCGGCCCACCGTGTCGGAGCGCGGCGAGAGCCGCTCGTGCGGCAGGGTCTCCCAGGCCGGGAACTCCGCGACCTCCTCGGCCGGCAGGTACGCGCCCAGGGCGGCGGCGAGGTCCTCGGACTCACGGCCGGTCGCGGTGACGGCCAGCAGCACCGGGGCGCGGTTGTCGGCCGGTGCCGGGGCGTCGTCGAGGGCACCGCGCAGCTGGGCCGTGAGCACCGCGCGCATCCCGTCCGGGGCGCTGATCACGGTCTCGGCGCTGCGCTCCCCCGGCGGCAGGCCGGCCTGAGTGCGGAGATTGGCGAAGGAGCGCTCCGCCCCGAGGGCGGCGAGCAGTCCGGACAAGGTCATGGGTGAGCAGTCTCCTGGGACGCTGAGTGGGGTGCTGGTGCAGCACAGAGGCTGTCGGAGCCAACGTTCGCGGACACCAGCTTACTCCCGGGCCCCGACACGGCCCCGTCCGGATCCCACGGTCCCGCCCACAGCCCGGGCCACGGGCGCCCGCCTACCATGGGAGCACGCAACCGCCCCTGCCGATCAGCCGCTACCGAGGAGTCCTCCATGGCCGTCACCGCCTCCACCACCGTCCCCGCTCCCCTCGACCAGGTCGTGGTGACATTCACCGACGAGGAGTTCATCCGGCACGTGACCCACCGCGCCGGGGCCACCCTGGACTCGGTGGAGGTCGCCGGGGACGTGGAGGCGCAGTTCGCCGTGACCACGGTGCGGACCATGGCCGCGGACCGGCTGCCGGAGATGGCCCGGAAGTTCGTGGGCTCCTCGGTGCAGCTCACCCAGGTGGACACCTACCACACCCCGGACGCGGACGGGATCCGGATCGTGCGCACCGAGATCTCCGTGGGCGCGCTGCCGGTCTCCGGCTCCGCCACCCAGACCCTCACCCCGCAGGGCGGGTCCACCGACGTGCACGTGCACTGCGTGGTCAAGGCCAACATCCCGTTCGTGGGCAAGATGGTCGCCGAAGCCGCCGAGCCGTTCATCGGCAAGGCCCTGTCCCTGCAGTCCCAGGAGGCCGAGGCCTGGCTCGCGAAACGCTGAGGCGCGCTGTCGTTTCTGCATTCGACCGTTTTCCCTCGGAAAGGGGTGCGCTCGTGCGCATCCATCACCAACCGAGACTGCGCAGTCCATCGGATGCGCAACAACAACGCGGGTACGACCTCGGACCACTACCAGAGTAGGTGCCCTGCATGCCCAAGCGGCGACGACGTAGTCTGATCGGGGCCGGCGGACGGGCCGCCCTCTGGCTCGTCGTAACGACGGGACTGGCTATGGCCTTCGTTCTTGTGGCGCCGCATAATCTGGGCCTATGGGACAAGTACCCCATCGTTCAGTTGGAAGCACTGCAACTCGGCTGGATCATCGCACTGTTTCTGCTCATCTGCATGGTTGGCGTTGCACTATGGCACAGCCGCCATCAGAAAGATGCCCTGAGACGGACGCTGCAAGTCGTGGCGTTCTTGATGATCGCCGTAGCGCTGACAGAGTTCGTGCTGTTCACCCGAGCCGGTGGCGCTATGCCGGCGCACCTGGCGACGGTGCCTGCCGAGGAGAAGGACATCACTGTGCTGTCCTTCAATGCTTTCAATTCGGATGCCGACGAAATCGTCGAAGTTGCCGAGGCAACAGAGGCTAACGTCCTCTTGCTGGTCGAGGTGGAACCCAAGGTGGCGGTTCAGGTCGCTGAGTTGTGGCGTATGCAAGGCACGTCGAATCAACTGTTCGCAGACAGCGATACCCATGACGTCGACACGGATGGAACCGCAATCATTACCTCTGACCAGTTAGGGCGCTACCGTCAAGTTCCCGGCCCCGCATTGACGTTGGGTTCTGTATCTGTCGCCCCTGTGGGTGAATCTGCGATCCGGATTGGGGACTCATCGTTCACTCCACCGAGACTGAGCGTGGTGCACCCGCCGCCACCCGTACCGGATAAGTACTCTTCCACCACCTGGAGGTGGCAGCTGGACCTTGCGGTTCAAACTTGCCGTCCAGAAGAAGGAACGATCGTCGGCGGGGACTTCAATGCTTCCACGGCTCAAGTTTCTTTGCTGGCCGACCAGAGTTGCCTTGACGCCGGCAAATATCTCGGACGCGGCGCCGTCGGCACATGGCCCCGATCAGTTCCCGCTCCCCTAGGAGCCGGCATCGATCACCAGATTGTCGATACACGGCACTGGGAACCCGTTGGCATTCGATTCGTGGACATCGGCGAATCCGATCACCGGGCCCTGGCGGTCTCATACCGGGATGTCGATACGTGATACGAGGAGCGCTCTGCCAGGTGCACACCGATCTCGGCGCAGACGGGGCGATGGCAGAGTGGCCCGTCGCGAGCCGATGTTCACCATCACCTCAACACAGGTGTCCGCAGGGCGCTGCTCAGAAGGCGTGCTGGCCATGCTGCTGCGCGGGCGGCGCGAGGCCGGACCTCGTTCTGCACCCTCGTCGAGAATCACCTCGGTTCTCTGCCGCTGCACTCGCCACGCCCGAGGCATCGGCGCATCCTGGGTGCGGTCGCGCTCTACAGAGGCGTCCCGCGCAACCGCATCGCACGGACCTGGAGCAGCGTCATGGTCAGCAGCTTCACCGTGATCCGCACCATCGCCGCAACCTCGCCCCAGGGGCCGCCGAACAGACCGGGCCGGACGGCTCCCACCAGGACGTAGCCCACGGCGACGAGCACGAACGGCACCACGGTGGCCAGCAGCGCCCAGGACTCGGTGCGCGCGCGGGCTCCGCTCCGGCGGTGCAGGTGGACCAGCCCACCCACCAGCACAAGTCCGGACACCGCCCAGAACAGCAGTCCGCCGAGCTCCTGGGCGGTGGTCGCGCCCAGTGAGGGCAGCAGCCGGTCCAGGGCGAGGTGGGCGCCCACCCGCTCGTGGATCCGGAAGAGGTCGTCGGCGATCAGCAGCAGGAAGACGCCGCCCCACGCCGCGAGCACGCGGTGCGCCGAGTCGCGTAGGCCCAGGTATAGGAGCAGGACTGAAGCGGCGCCGAGCTGGAGCAGCCCGAAGAGCTCCATCAAGGAGCCGTCGATCCCGCCGTTCCACAGGGCGCTCGAGCGGAAGAGAGAAAACGAGCCGCCGTCCGGGTCCAGGACGAACCCGCTGCGGTGGAGGAGGTGCGCGGTCAGCAGCAGGGCGTTGACCACCATGACCGCGCCGGCGATGCGCACGGGCCGGGACGCTGCGGTCTCACGCTTCCACAGCACCCGGGCGGGAATCACCGCGCGTGGAACTTCTGCTGCGCCTCGAGCAGCCCGTTCTCCACGAGGTGCTCCACCGCGTCGGCGGCGTCGTCGAGGAGGAAGGGCAGCTCCTTGCCCTCGGTGGAGGAGAACGGCTTGAGCACGTAGGAGGCGGCGTCCATCCGGCCGGGCGGCCGCCCCACGCCCACGCGCACCCGGTAGTAGTCCTTGGTGGACAAGGCCTTGGACATGTCCCGCAGGCCGTTGTGCCCGCCCTCTCCCCCGCCGATCTTGAGCTTGAGCGCGGCGAAGGGGATGTCGATCTCGTCGTGCACGGCGATCACCCGCTCCGAGGGGATGTCGTAGAACTTGGCGAGCCCGGCCACGGGGCCCCCGGAGGTGTTCATGTAGGTCATCGGCTTGGCCAGCACCACGCGCGGTCCGCCCGGGCGCAGCCGGGACTCCAGGACCTGGGCGCGGGTCTTGTGCACCTTGAAGGACCCGCCGAGACGGGAGGCGAGCTCGTCGAGGACCATTTGTCCCACGTTGTGCCGGGTCCGGGCGTACTCGGGCCCGGGGTTGCCCAGTCCCACGACCAGCCATGCGTCGGACATCGGTGCCTCCATCGAAGTGGTGAAGAGAGCGGTCATGCGAAGTGCGGGGCGGCTCGCAAGCCGCCCCGCACTTCGCGGACCACGTGGATCGGGTGAGCGGTGAGGCTCAGGCCTCGTTCTCGGGGACGACGTCGCCCTCGGGGGTCTCGTTCTCGCCGCCGGCGGAGTCCTCACCGAGGTCCTGGGCCTGGGGCTCGGAGACGTTGATGACCAGCAGCTCCGGGTCGGAGACCATGGACACGCCCTCGGGCAGGCGCACGTCGGCGGCGTAGACGTGGTCGCCCGCGCCGTGGCCGTCGAGGTTGATGGTGACGGCGTCGGGCACGTTCAGGGCGTCGGCCTCGACCGTGAGGGTGTTCTCCTCGACGTTGTGCACGGCGGTCGGGTCGACCTCGCCGATGACGTGGACGGGGATCTCGACCTCCACCTTCTCGCCGCGGCGCACGGCCAGCAGGTCGACGTGCAGGATCTCGGGGCGGGTCGCGTGGCGCTGGATGTCCTTGACCATGACCAGCTGGGTGCTGCCCTCGACGTCGAGCTCGAGCACGGCGTTGGAGTGGCGCACGGCGAGCATGGTCTCGTGGCCGGGGATGACCACGTGCTGCGGCTCGGCGCCGTGACCGTAGACCACCGCGGGGATCTGGTTGTTGTTGCGGATGCGGCGGGCGTAGCCCTTGCCGAAGTCGCTGCGCGTGGTGGCGGGGATGCGGATGGTGTCAGCCATGGGAACTCCTCGAAGTCGGGTCTGTCGTCGGAATGGCCAGGCGATACCGGCCGCAGACCCTCCCCCGCGTCCTGGACGCTGTGCACCGCGCCCCTGGGGGCGCCGCACCAGTGGGGGCGGGAACGTTCAACCAGCCGTCGTCGATCACGGGACCCGCAGGGGTCCCCTCGCCTTGGCAACCGCACAAGGCTAGCACGGCCCACGGAACCCGACGGGCCCGGACGGATGGAAGGGGCCCTCACGACGGGTCGGCTCAGGCGACGGCACCCCGCCGTACGGCCTTGGTCACCAGGAGGTATGCCAGGATCCACGGCTCGACGACGTAACGGTGACCCAGCCGCCGCGGCTGGGTGATCAGCCGGTAGGCCCATTCCAGCCCGAGGGGACCGAGCCAGCGCGGCGGCGGCTTCTGGATGCCCGCGTACTCGTCGATCCCGCCGCCGACGGCCGCGTAGATCGCCGGGGGCAGCTCCTTCCAGCGCCGGCTCAGGAACTCCTCCTGCAGCGGCATGCCTAGGCCCACGATGACGAAGTCCGGCCGGAACTCTTGCAGGGACCGGACGACGTGGTCCTCGAGCACGGGGTTCCAGCCCTCCCCCGGCCAACCCTCGATCCGCCCGGCGGGCGCGTCCCGCCGGAGCAGATCCACCGTGCGGGCGTTGCCTGCGGAGGTCGCGCCGACAACGGCGACACGCCGCACCGGGGTGCGCCGCATCAGGCCGGGTAGCCAGTCCAGGGTGCCGAGGCGATGCCGCCTGGCACTGAGCGGGCGCCCGGACCGCCACTTGGCGAGCTTGAGGACGGGGAACCCGTCGGTCAGCACGACGTCGGCCTTCTCGTAGAAGGCGCGGAAGGTCGGGTTGACCTCCCAGGTGTACAGACTGTGCAGATTGTGGGCGAGGACGGCGGCCTTGCGCCGTTCCTGCCACGTGGCCGAGATCCACCGGTGCAGCTCCTCGGCGTCCATGGGCGTCACCCGGACCCCGCTGACCGGAATCTCGATCGAGCCCGTGCTCTGGGCCCGAACCTGGTGCTTCAACATGTGAACTCCCCCTGTGCTGCGCCTCCGCGGCGCCTTGCTCCCCCGCCGGGACCCGGAGTCCGAGCCGGCCTCTGAGCAGGGAGTCCCGTCCGTGGTGCGGCGCGATCCCCCCGGATCCCGCCGGCGGACCGGCACTTCCTGCAGCACACCTCGCGGCCACCGTCCCGGGGGCCGGCGAACATGCGCTTGCATTTACGCTAGCAAAGACACGAGGGGGTCTACCCCCTCGGAACTGTCCCCTGTTAAGCACCTGTTTGCATCGATGTGCACTTGTAAAGTCATCGATGGGGGCCGGAACCACGCCGGGGGGCGTAGGAGGAGTGTTCCGGCCCCCGCACACTCGGGGGGAGTGACCAACGTGCTCAAGAAGAACATGTCCGTGCGGCCTGCCGCCTGGCGGGACACGCACATCAGCAGCCTGCGGCGCGTGGACGCGCTGGCCCTGGCCGTCACGCTCGTGCTGACGCAGCTGATGCGTTTCGGTTTCGACGGAGAGGCGCTGGAACTCGGCCGCCTCACCGTCCCGTACTGGCTGGTGGGCGCCGTGCTGGGCGGCGCCTGGTGGGGCTGGCTGGAACTGCGGGGCGCCCGGGACGTGCGCCTGATCGGCTACGCCGTGGAGGAGAACCGGCAGGTGGTCTCCGCGACCCTGGTGCTCTTCGGCGCGATGGCGATTCTGTCCTACGTGCTGGACGTGCCGATGGCCCGCAGCTACGTGGTGATCGCCCTGCCGCTGGGCACGCTCCTGCTGCTCGCCGGGCGGGGCCTGGTGCGGCGGGGGCTGACCCGCCGCCGGCTGGCCGGTGAGGCGATGTCCCGGACGCTGGTGGTCGGGCGCGTGCCGGGGGTCGTGGAGATGGTCGCGTCCCTGCAGCAGAACCCGGCGGCGGGCTTCGAGCCGGTGGCGGTCTACGCGCCGTCGTCGTACCGGGTCCTGCCGCGCCACCTGGCCCGGGTGCCGGTGCCCGAGAACATGCTGCCGGCCGGAGAGGTGCCCAGCGTGGAGGGGATCGTGGCCGCGTGCCGGGCTCACCGGATCGAGACCCTGGTGCTGGCCGCGAGCGCGCCGCTGAGCTCGGAGGAGGTCCGCCACCTGTCCTGGTACCTGGCCGACGAGCGCATCCGTCTGGTCCTCGACACTGGACTCACCGACATCGCCGGCCCGCGCATCCACACCCAGCAGATGGCCGGACTGCCGCTGATCCACGTCTCCACGCCGCGGCTGAGCCGCTCGCGGCGGATGCTCAAGCGCCTGGTCGACATCGTCGGCGCGACAGCCGCACTGGTGGCGCTGTCCCCCGTGATAGCCGTGCTCGCATTGATCGTCAGGGCGCACGACGGCGGACCCGTGCTCTTCGCGCAGGAGCGGACCGGCCTGGACGGCTCCCGGTTCCGGATGCTGAAGTTCCGCTCGATGTACACCGACGCCGAGGAGCGCAAGGCCGAGCTGATGGCCGCCAACGACGCCAAGGGCGGCGTGCTGTTCTTCATGGAGAACGACCCCCGGGTCACCGCCCCGGGCCGGTGGATGCGTAAGTACAGCCTCGATGAGCTCCCGCAGTTCCTCAACGTCCTCAAGGGCGAGATGTCCCTGGTGGGCCCGCGCCCGCCGCTGCCCTCCGAGGTCGCCCAGTACGAGGAGCACGTCCACCGCCGGCTGCGGGTCAAGCCCGGCATCACCGGTCTGTGGCAGGTCTCGGGCCGGGACGACCTGGACTGGGAGCAGGCCGTGCGCCTGGACCTCTACTACGTGGAGAACTGGTCCCCGGTCCAGGACTTCGTGATCATGCTGCGCACGGTCAAGGCCGTGCTCGCCAAGGAGGGCGCGCACTGAGCACGGCGCACCCGCACCTGCTGACTTCCGGGGCCTGCGCCCCTGCGACGGGATGTCATCCCGGCCGACCGTTGGCTACCGTGGAACGTGGGATCAAGCGGAGGGAGTGGACGGATGACTGATTATCCGCAGCTGCAGCTCACCGTCCTGGACACGACGGACGTCCGGGGCCTGGCGGAGTTCTATCGCAAGCTGCTGGGCTTCCAGTACCGGCCCGGGGACGAGCCTCCGACGGACGGCTCTCCCGACGACCTCGAGTGGTTGGTCCTCACGGACGCGCACGGTGCACGGCAGCTGGCGTTCCAGGCCGTCCCGGTTCTCCCCCGGGTGACGTGGCCGGATGCCTCCGGCGTGGCGCAGCAGCTGCACCTGGACCTGACCGTCCCGGACCGTGCGGCGCTCGAGCACCAGCGGGAACGTGCTCTCGGGCTGGGCGCCGAACAGCTGCTCGATCGCACGGACGACCCCGAGGAACCGCTGTACGTGTTCGCCGATCCGGCCGGGCACCCGTTCTGCGTGTTCGTCGCATAGCCCCCGCAGCCCTTCACCGCCTCGCCCAGCAGAACCTCGGCGCACGCCGGCACGTACACACGTTGGGCGAGCAACACCATCTGCATGGCCCCCGCATCACGAATTGGACGATGGTCCACACCGAACCACTTCCCGCACAGGAACCAGGGGCTGACAATAGACTTTTGTCCGGCCCGAAGGGGACCATGTGGGGACAGAAACCGGCGCCCACCAGGACCATCACCCGGATACGCTCGGAGCACCCCAAGAATCCGTACCCCTCGACGGACAAGCGAGAACCCGATGCGCACCTCTCCCCTGGCCACCGACATCCAGCACTACCTGCAGTCCTGCTCCCCCGCAGGCCTCGAGCTCCTGGACCTCGACATCGTCGAGGACGTCGCCGAGCTCACCCTGGCCTTCACCCCCCAGGCTCTCGACCGGGTGCTGCGCACCCAGCTGGCCACCGCCGGCGCCCCGGCCGACTGGGACTGCCCGAAGGCCTCCATGGAGGCCGGCACCCCCACCTGGGCCTACGCCCTGGAGCTGTCCTACCTGTTCAACGAGCACTACTTCGGCCACCTCCTCCTGGAGCGCCACGAGACCGCCCTGGGCGACATCCTCGCCGCGCACGGCCACGAGGGCACCCCGGTGGTGTTCCGCCCCGCCTACACCCCCGACTGCCTTGCGCTGAACCTGCGCCGGCTCAAGGCCGCACACCTCCGCGCCACGGGCCACACCGCGGCGCACGCCCGCGCCGCCTGACGCAGCCAGGTGACCCGGGCCAGTGACCCGGGCACGCGACGCGGCGAGCGCGCAGCCGGTGCCCTCGGTGCCGCGGCAGGCCGGACGACCCGCCGCGGCGGCCTGCATTCAGCGGCCGGCACGCATCAGTCCTGGAGCGCGCCGCCCACGAGCGCTCGCGCGACCTCCGTCAGGGCGCCGAGACCTGTGACCAGGTCCTCGTCCTCGGTGAACTCCCGTTCGCAGTGGGACACCCCGTCCACCGAGGGCACGAACAGCAGGACGGACGGCACCTGGGTGCTCATGGCCACGGCGTCGTGGCCCGCTCGTGTCCTGAGCCGGCGGGTGGACAGGCCCTTGTCCGCCATCAGCTTCTCCACCAGCTCGAGCCCGCCCTCGGGGAAGGGCCGGCGTGGCCGGACGTCGAAGTCCCGGACGTTGACGTCCACCGGGTGCTCCGCCGTCAGGGCGTCGATTCCCGCGAGCAGGGTGGCCCTGGCCGCCTGGACGATCTCCTCGCTGTCGGAGCGCAGGTCGGCGACCAGGTGCACCCGCCGAGGGACCACGATCGGGGAGTTGGGCTCGATGTGCATCTGGCCGACCGAGGACAGCAGGGCGTCCTCCTCGAAGTCCTTCGTCACCTCGTGGACCATCAGGACGATCTTCGAGGCCGCGATCAGGGCATCCCGGCGATCGGCCATCGACGTGGCGCCGGTGTGGGACTGCTCGCCGAGCACCTCGATGTCGAGCTTCTGGGTGTACCAGGACCGGTCGACCGCCCCGAGCGGGATGCCCTCGCGCTCCAGAATGCGGCCCTGCTCGATGTGGATCTCCGCGTAGGAGGCCACCTCCGGACGGGAGTCGGTCCCGAGGAACCCGATGCTCTCCAGTGCCTCGCCCACCGTGGTGCCGGACGGATCGCTGACCGCGAGCATGTCGGCTTCGTCCATGAGGCTGACGAACACGGACGACCCCATGATGGAGGGCGCAAAGCGGGCCCCCTCCTCGTTGAACCAGTTCACCACGGCGAGGTTGAACGGAGGCTTCTCCCCCGCCGCCTGCACCTCGGCGTCGATCTCCTGCAGGGCGTGCATGGCCGCGACCACACCGTAGGCCCCGTCGAACCGGCCGGCCAGGGGCTGGCTGTCCAGGTGGGAGCCGATGAGCACGAACGGGACCCCGGGCGTCCACTCCGCGAGCAGGAACATGTTCCCGATGCTGTCCACCCGGACGGGATAGCCGCGCTCGGCCCCCCAGTCCCGGAACCACGCCCGGATCTCTCCGTCCTTCGCGGTGCCCGCCTGCCGGTCCACGCCCTGGTGGGCGGTGGCGCCGATGGTGGCGGTGTGGTGGAAGTCCTTCAGGAACTCTTCGGGGCTCAACGACATCACGCTTC
The DNA here is from genome assembly GCF_039530085.1 of Kocuria aegyptia. Lineage (NCBI taxonomy): Bacteria > Bacillati > Actinomycetota > Actinomycetes > Micrococcales > Micrococcaceae > Kocuria > Kocuria aegyptia. The sequence goes on along the minus strand of NZ_BAAAOA010000040.1, from coordinate 5,071 downwards.
CTTACTCGATGGGTGTTCCGGGTGGCTGCGGCCGGTCCCGCGGTGCGCGGGGCCGGTCAGTCGATGCTCTTGTAGTCGTGCAGCGCGGCGCTGTAGCGCCGGACCGTCTCCTCGTCCCGCGGTGCCGTGGCCAGGCTGACCACCACGAAGAGGATGGCGTTGACGGCCAGGCCCCACATGGCAGGGTTCAGCCCCAGCGGGCTGGTGAACGCCGGGATGAAGGTCATGGCCGCGGTGAGCAGCACCCCCACCGAGAGCCCGGCGATGGCTCCGGTGGCGTTGCCCCGGGGCCAGAACAGGGCACCGAGGGTCGGCACGATCAGTTGCGCGGTGCCGCCGAAGGCGACCAGCCCGATGGTGACCAGCACGCCGGGCGAGAACAGGGCCAGCAAGTACGCCGCGATCGAGAAGAGCAGCAGCGCGTAGCGGCCCACGTTCGTCAGCTGGCGCTCGGAGGCGGACGGTTTCGCGTAGCGCTGGTAGAAGTCCTTGGTGACAACGGTCGACACCGCGTGGATCTGGCTGTTCGCCGTGGACATCGCCGCACCGGCTCCCGCCGCCATCAGCACCGTGGCCATGACGAACGGGACGTACTCGAGGGCCATGAGCGGCAGGATCCGGTCCGGGGTCTCCACGTCGGGCATCTGGAGGAACCCGGTCCACCCCACGAGGACGGAGCCGAGGTACGCCAGGGCGACGAGGGAGATCAGGAACGGCATGACGTTGAAGATTCGCCCGTTCTTCGCGGCGTACATCCGCAGCCACAGCTGGGGTCCCATGAGCGCGCCGATGGCCGTGATGAAGCACAGGGACACCCAGGTGGCGTACCCGGCGTCCCCTTCGGGCCCGGGCATCGTCAGGTGCGCGGGGCTCGCGTCCTGCATGCGCTCGAACAGCGCGACCGGCCCGCCGACCGTGCCGGAGATGTAGACGCCGGCCGCGGCGAGACCGAAGAAGATCAGCGCACCGTAGATGATGTCGGTCCAGGCCACGGCGCGGATGCCGCCCACCCACACGTAGACCACGATCACCAGGTAGAACAGCAGGGCCGAGAGCCAGAACGGGATGGCGTCCCCCGAGGCGACGGAGATGAGATAGGCGCCGCCGGCGAGCTGGATCTGCAGGTAGGGCAGGGTGAAGAGGACCACCACCACGCCGACGATCCAGCGCATCTTCTCGCTGTTGAACATGGTGCCTAGGAAATCGGACGGCGTGACGAAGTCGAACCGCTTGCCGAGATACCAAATGCGCTTGCCGATCACGAAGTACAGGAACCCGAAGAGCACGTTCCAGCCGAACGCCGTCAGGTACACCGGGCCGTCGGTGTAGAAGGAGGCGTTGGACCCCAGGAACGCGAAGGCGCTCCACCACGTGGCTGCCACGGTGAAGAACACCGCGATCGATCCCATGCCGCGGCCCTGGATGAAGTAGTCGTCGCTCGTCTTCTGGGACTTGGTGGCGGCGTAGAAGCCCACGGCCAGGGGAATGGCCATGAACAGGAAGATGACGATGATTCCGGCGGTCATGCGGTCTCACGCCCTTCGGCCACAGCACGGTTCCTCGGCTTGCCCCAGTTCATCAGGTGCGCCACGAGGAAGACGGCTGTGCAGAAGGCCCACCAGAACAGGACCCAGGCGAGCAGGAACGGAAAGCCGAGAACGGTCGGCTCGCTGCGGTTCGCCAGCAGGATGATCGGGCTCTCCAACATGATCAGGCCCAGCACGGTGGCGGCGATGAACAGTATTCGTGTCTTGGTGGTTCTCATGACGTCGGACCCTTCGCTCAGGTTCACTGTCGGTGGTTTCATCAGGGGTGGCTGTGCCGGCTCTTCACGACCTCCAGACGCAGTCGCCGCCGACCCACGTGGACCGGACGGCCGTGGCCCCGATCCCGTGCGGGTCGATGTGCGTGATGTCCTCGTCGAGGACGACGAAGTCGGCCAGCTGTCCGGGTGCCAGGCGGCCCTTGACCCCCGCCTCTCCGGTGGCGTGCGCGGACCCGGCGGTGTACACCTGCAGGGCCTCCTCCACGGTGATGCGCTGCTCCGGACCGAGGACCCTGCCGTCCGCCGTCTCCCGGGTCACCATGCTCTGCAGCGCGATCAGGGGGTCCGCGGGCACCAGGGGGTAGTCGGAGGATCCGGCGACGGCCAGTCCGCCGTCGAGCAGGGACCGGTGCGCGCAGATCCTGTTCTGCTGGTCCTCTCCGTAGTAGGCGAGGATCTCCCGGCCGTGGAAGTGCACGAAGGCCCCGAACGGCACGGGGATCAGGCCCAGCGTGCGCATCCGCCGGATGAGCTCGTCGTCGACGATGCTGCAGTGCTCGATCCGGTGGCCCGCCGGGCGGCCGTCCTCCGATGGGCCCAGCGACGCGAGGACGTCGAGGACCGTGCGGATGGCGCGGTCCCCGTTGGCGTGCACGGCGACGCGCCGGCCGGCCTCGTGCACCCGCCGGACCGTGGCGACGAACTCCTCGTCGGTGAGGATCTGCAGGCCGTTGTCCGTGCCGGTCGCGCTCGGGTACGGGGTTTGGCACAGGCACGTCCCGCCGGACAGCGCGCCGTCCAGCATCATCTTGACGCCCGTGGTCTGCAGCCGGTGCGGTGCGTCGGGCGGCAGCGCGGCCGACCCGTCGAAGTAGCTGTGCCACAGGAGCATGCTGACGCGGGGACTGAGCCGGCCCTGCTCGAGCGCCGCCGTGTACATGCGCTGCTCGACCGGGGTGACGATGGCATCGCAGTAGGAGGTGATGCCGAGGGCGTGCAGCTCCTGGTTGACGGTCTGCAGCGCGTCGACCTGCGCCTCGGGGCTTCCGGCCGGCAGGACGGTGTCGTGGCCCAGGCCGGGCAGCCACGGGTCGAGCCAGGCCCGCTCGATCAGCCGGCCGTCGAGGTCGCCACGGTCGTCCGTCAGAAGCTCACCCCCGGGCGGGGCGTCGCCCGGCTGCCGGTAGCCCATGAGCTCGAGGGCCCGGGTGTTGGCCACGGCGCGGTGCAGGCTGTAGTGGACGACGACGATCGGGTGCTCCTGCGACACCCGGTCCAGGAAGGCGCGGTCGACGGTGCCGTCGCCCACCCGCCGCTCGTCCAGCGCTTGGGCGACGATCCACTCGCCGGGGCCGGTCGATCGAGACCGCTCCAGCAGGGCGTCCCGGACCGCGTCGGGACCGACTGCGTCCGTGAGGTCGACGCGCACCCGCGCAAGCGCGGCCTGCGAAGGATGGCAGTGGGCGTCGTTGAAGCCGGGAACCACCAGGGCGCCGTCGAGGTCGATCCGCTCCGCCCCCGGGAAGCGCGCGGTCATCTCCACCGACGAGCCGGTGCCCACAATCGTCTCCCCGCGGACGGCCAAGGCCTCCGGCTCGGTCCCGTCCAGGGCGAGGATCCTCGGCGCCGTGACGACGCGCAACGGTTGTCCGTGGTCCATGGGTCACGCATCCACGGCGGTCAGTGGCGGGGAACTGGGCACGGCAGGCCTTCCTTCCGACGGGGTTCAGGACTGCGCGGCGGCGTGGTCCGCGGTGCGCACGTGGGAGTCGGCGACCTCCAGCGCCTGGTCGATGATCCCCAGGCCACGGACCAGGTCCTCCTCGGTGATGATCAGCGGGGGCGTCACGTGCAGGCGGTTGAAGTGCACGAACGGCCACAGGCCGGCGCTCTTGCACGCCGCCGCCACCTCGTTCATGGGTGCGGCGTCCGGGCCGGCAGCGTTGAACGGCACGAGCGGTTCCCGGGTCTCCGGGTCCCGGACGAGTTCGACGGCCCAGAACATCCCGAGCCCGCGCACTTCCCCCACTGAGGGATGGCGCACCGCCATGTCCTCCAGCCGGGGGCGGACCACCCGCTCGGCGAGGTCCTGGACGTGGGCCAGGATGTTCTCCTGCTCGAACGCCTCGAAGGTGGCCACCCCTGCGGCGCACGCCAGGGGGTGCCCGGAGTAGGTGAGGCCCCCGGGGAAGGCGCGGTCGTCGAAGGTCGCAGCAATGGCCTCGGAGATGACCACGCCGCCCAGCGGCACGTAGCCGGAGTTGATGCCCTTGGCGAAGGTGATGAGGTCGGGGACCACCCCGAAGTTCTCGACGGCGAAGACCGTCCCGACCCGGCCGAAGCCGGCCATCACCTCGTCGGCGATCAGGACGATCCCGTACCGGTCGCACAGCTCCCGCACCCCGGGCAGGTAGCCGGGCGGCGGGACCAGGATCCCGTTGGTGCCCACGACCGTCTCGACGATGATCGCGGCAATGGTGGAGGCGCCCTCCAGGACGATCACCTGCTCCAGGTGCTCGAGGGCCCGCCGGCACTCCTCGTCCTCGGTCCGGGCGTGGAAGGCGGAGCGGTAGAGGTACGGGCCGAAGAAGTGCGCGACGGCGGGGTCGGCCGCATCGTTGGGCCAGCGGCGCGGGTCCCCGGTCAGGGAGATGGCCGTGCTCGTGGAGCCGTGGTACGAGCGGTACTGGGAGAGGACCTTCCGCTTGCCCGTGTGGAGGCGGGCCATCCGCACGGCGTTCTCGTTGGCCTCGGCGCCGCCGTTGGTGAAGAAGACCTTCGCGAAGCCCTCGGGAGCCGCCTGCACAATCCGCCGGGCGAGCTCGCCGCGGACGTCGTTGGCGAACGCCGGCGCGATCGTGGCCATCCTGCCCGCCTGCTCCTGGATCGCGGCGACGAGCCGGGGGTGCTGGTGGCCCAGGTTGAGGTTCACCAGCTGGGAGCTGAAGTCCAGGTACTCCGTGCCCTGGTAGTCCCAGAACGTGGCGCCCCGGCCCGTGGCCACGGGCAGCGGGTCGATGTGCGCCTGCGCGGACCACGAGTGGAACACGTACTGGCGGTCGTCGGCTCGGACCTCGCTCTCGGCCTGGTCGTCGCCGAAGGAGATGGGCTGTCCGTGGGGTCCGGGGAAAGTCTCCATGACGCGTGCCTCCGTGGGATTCGGTGGGTCTGGCTCAGTGGGTCGAGCTCAGTGGGTGGGGAAGCCGAGGTTGATTTGGGACTCCGACGGCTCCGGCCAGCGAGTGGTGACGAGTTTGCGGCGGGTGTAGAAGTTGAAGGACTCCGGGCCGTACATGTGGGTGTCCC
>NZ_BAAAOA010000039.1:248-2618 GCF_039530085.1 Kocuria aegyptia | reverse complement strand
CCTGATCCTGTGGGCGGCCTCCATCTCTTCGGTCATCGGTGCGGCCTACACCTCCGTCTCCTTCATCACCACGTCCCGGACCAGGGACCGGACCCGCAACCTGCTGACCGTGGTGTTCATCCTCATCTCCGCCACCGTGTTCGTGCTGCTGGGCCAAGCGCCCTCCACCCTGCTCATCCTGGCGGGTGCGGTGAACGGGCTGATCCTGCCGCTGGGCTTCGCGGTGCTGCTGTGGGTGGCCTGGCGCCGCCGGGACCTGCTGGGAGGCTACCGGTACCCGAAGTGGCTGGCGACCCTCGGCACCGCGGTGTGGCTGCTCACCATCTATCTGGGCTACCAGTCCCTGGGCGGTATCGCCGCGCTGTGGTCATGAACGCCACGGAAACCATGAGCACGCAAGGCAACCCGGAGCGGGCGGCCCTGGATCCGGGCGTGGCCCGGGAGATGTTCCGCAGCGGCCTCATCACGCCGACCTCCGGGTGGTGCGACGGCTTCGCGCAGGCCAACCTGATCGTCGTCCCGAGGGACTGGGCCTTCGACGTGCTGCTCTTCGCCCAGCGCAACCCCAAGCCGTGCCCGGTGCTGGGCGTGCTCGAGGCGGGGGAGGTGACCGGGCCGCTCCTGCGCGGAGGAGACGTGCGCACCGATGCCCCTCTCTACACCGTCTACGAGAACGGCGAGGCCGCCGGCACCCGCACCGACCTGCTGGACGTGTGGCGCGAGGACCTCGTGACCTTCGCCCTCGGGTGCAGCTTCACCTTCGAGGCGGCCCTGCAGGAGGCCGGGATCCCGGTCGCCCACATCGACCAGGGCGTCAACGTCGCGATGTACCGCACGGCGGTCCCGACCGAGCCCGCCGGCCGGCTGTCGGGGCCTCTGGTGGTGTCCATGCGCCCGGTCCCGGCGTCTCGAGTGGCCGACGCCGTACGGATCACCTCGCGCTACCCGGCCGTCCACGGTGCCCCGGTGCACGTGGGGGCCCCGGAGGAACTGGGCATCGACGACCTCGCGGCGCCGGACTACGGGGACGCGGTCGAGATCCCGGCCGGTCACGTCCCTGTGTTCTGGGCCTGCGGGGTGACCCCGCAGGCGGCGGTGCTCGCCTCCGGGGTGCCGTTCGCCCTCGGGCACGCCCCCGGCCACATGCTCATCACCGACGTCCCGAACTGGCAGTACCAGGTGCCGTGACGGTCCCTGGCTCGGAAACGGGCAGGACCCCCGCCAGGACGTCGAGCAGTTGCTCCCGCGAGGCCCGCAGGTAGTCCTCCATCTCCGCGGCAGCCTCCTCTCGGCGACCGGACTCGAACAGTTCTAGGATCCGGGCGTTGCGCTCGATCCAGGGCTCGTGGAAGGACGGGGCCTCCCGCATGCTGAAGAACACCAGCCGCATCTCCGCCAGGATCCGGGCCATCAGCTCGTCCTGCCGGGCCGAGCCCGCCAGGCCCACCACGGCGCGGTGGAAGCGCTGGTTCGCCTCGGCCATGCCCGCGACGTCGCCGCGCCCACGGGCCGTGCGGCCCTCCTCGACGGCGGCGTGCAGCTCTGGCTGCGGTCCTGGCTGCGCCCAGCGCAGCGCGGAGGTCTCCAGGGCCAGGCGCACCCGGTACACCTCCCGGACCTCGTCCGCCCCCGGAAACGCCACGAAGACCCCGCGGTGGGGGATCCGGACGAGCAGGTTCTCCTCGACCAGGGCCGCGAAGGCCTCGCGCAGGGTATTGCGGGAGATCCCGAGCACCCGGCTCACCTGGGCCTCGGAGAGCTTGGTCCCGGGCCGCAGTCGGCTGGCGGTGATGCCCCGGCGCAGGACCTCGGCCGCCCACGGGGTGGCCTCCCCCTGCGGGGCGGGGCCGGCCCCGGCGGCGGCCTGCAGCAACTGATCCTCGGAGCTGTTCATCGGCTTCCATCCTGGGAGCCCGCACCGCTCCCGTGCCCGCTCAGGACAGCCGGGCGAGCACCTGGTCGGCGGCCACGGCCTCGCCGGGGGCCGCCAGCAACTCGGCGACGCGCCCGGCCCGCGGGGCAGCGACGCGGGTCTCGGTCTTCATGGCCTCGAGCACGACGACGTCCTGCCCCTGCTCCACCTCGTCACCGGCGGCGACCAGCCACGAGACGAGGGTGCCGGCGAAGGGGGAGGCCACTGCGCCATCGTCGGCGGCGGCGGGGCCCGGCGCGGGCACGCCACCGGCCGCGGGGGCGGCGCTCAGGGCGGCTACGAGGGCCTCGGGGATTCCGAGCGTCACGCGCTTCCCGTCCACGTCCACGGTGAAGCGGGTGCGGCCGGGCTGGTCCGCGCGGGCGTAGCCGGCGTCGGGGTCGAGCCGGCCGGCGAACTCGTCCTCGATCCAGGTGGTCCACACCCCGAGCTCCTCG
>NZ_BAAAOA010000039.1:0-239 GCF_039530085.1 Kocuria aegyptia | reverse complement strand
CGCGGGTGGGCGCGCTGACCACGAGCTTGAGCAGCAGCGAGTCGAAGGTCGTGGCCACCCGGGTGCCGCGGTGCACCCCGGAGTCCACGCGCACGCCCGGGCCGGTCGGGGTGTCGACGGCCTGGACGGTGCCCCCGGAGGGCAGGAAACCGCGGCCGGGGTCCTCGGCGTTGATCCGGAACTCGAACGCGTGCCCGCGCGCGGGCGGGGTCTCGAGGACGGGCAGTGCCTCGCCGGCG
>NZ_BAAAOA010000038.1:0-3768 GCF_039530085.1 Kocuria aegyptia | reverse complement strand
CCTGATCCTGTGGGCGGCCTCCATCTCTTCGGTCATCGGTGCGGCCTACACCTCCGTCTCCTTCCTCACCACGTCCCGGACCAGGGACCGGACCCGGAACCTGATGACCGTCGCGTTCATCCTGGTCTCGGCCGCCGTGTTCGCCGTGCTGGGGCAGGCGCCGTCCACGCTGCTGATCGTGGCGGGAGCCGTGAACGGTCTCATCCTGCCGCTGGGCTTCGCGGTGCTGCTGTGGGTGGCCTGGCGCCGCCGGGAGCTGCTGGGCGGCTACGAGTACCCGACGTGGCTCGCGCTGATCGGAACCGTGGTGTGGCTGCTCACCCTCTTCCTGGGCTACCAGTCCCTCAGCGGCATCGCCGCGCTGTGGGTGTGAGCGCGGTGGGAGCGGTGGACACGCCGGCCCGGCAGGACCGGGCCGGCCTGGCCCCCGGCGCCGCCCGCGCGATGTTCCGCAGCGGCCTGGTCACACCCACGTCGGGCTGGTGCGACGGCTTCGCGCAGGCCAACCTGATCGTCGTCCCGAGGGACTGGGCCTTCGACGTCCTGCTCTTCGCCCAGCGCAACCCCCGGCCGTGCCCGGTGCTGGGCGTGCTCGAGGCCGGGGAGGTGACGGGGCCGCTGCTGGGCGGCGGTGACGTCCGCACCGACGTCCCGCTCTACACCGTCTACCGGGACGGCGAGGCCGCGGGCACCCGCACCGACCTGCTGGACGTGTGGCGCGAGGACCTCGTGACCTTCGCCCTCGGGTGCAGCTTCACCTTCGAGGCGGCCCTGCAGGAGGCGGGGATCCCGGTCGCCCACATCGAGCAGGGCGTCAACGTCCCGATGTACCGCACGAACGTCCCGTGCGCACCCGCCGGGCGGCTGTCCGGGCCGCTGGTCGTGTCCATGCGCCCGATCCCCGCCTCCCGGGTGGCCGACGCGGTGCGCATCACCTCCCGCTATCCCGCGGTGCACGGCGCCCCGGTGCACGTGGGGGCGCCCGGGGAGCTGGGGATCCGGGACCTCGCGGCCCCCGATCACGGGGACGCGGTGCGGATCCCGGACGGTCACGTCCCCGTGTTCTGGGCCTGCGGGGTGACGCCTCAGGCGGCGGTGCTCGAGTCCGGGGCGCCGTTCGCCCTCGGGCACGCCCCGGGGCACATGCTGGTCACGGACCTGCCCAACTGGCAGTACCAGGTGCCCTGACCGCGGCCGGCGGGGGGCCCTCCAGGACGTCGAGCAGCTGACGCCGGGAGGCCTCCAGGTAGTGGTGCATCTGCACGGCGGCCTCCTCGCGCCGGCCCTGCTCGAAGAGCTCGAGGATCCGGGCGTTGCGCTCGATGTAGGGTGCGTGGAAGGACGGGTCCTCCCGCATGGAGTGGAACACGAGCCGCATCTCCGCAAGGGTCCGGGACATCAGCTCGTCCTGGCGCACCGAGCCGGCCAGCTCCACGACGCCGCGGTGGAACCGCTGGTTCGCGTCGGCCATGCCGGGGACGTCCTGGCGGCGGTGGGCGGCACGGCCGTCCTCGACGGCGGCGTGCAGGGCCGGCTGCGGGGCGGGGGCGGACCAGCGCAGCGCCGAGGTCTCCAGCGCGAGCCGGACCCGGTGGATCTCCCGCACGGCGTCCGCGCCGGGCCGGGCCACCGAGACGCCGCGGTTGGGCACCCGGACCAGCAGGTTCTCCCCGACGAGGATCGTGAAGGCCTCGCGCAGGGTGTTGCGGGAGACCCGCAGCGCCTCGCTGACCCGGGCTTCCGAGAGCCGGGTGCCCGGGGGCAGGCGACCGGCGACCACGCCCTGGCGCAGCACGTCCACGGCCCACGGGATGGCCTCGCCCTGCGGGGCGGACCCGGCCTGCGCGACGGCCGCCATTAAGAACTCGTGCTCCACGGTGTTCATCAATCCACCATCCTGGCATCCCGGCGGCGCCGGGACGTGGCGGCACCCTGGTGGCAGGCCCGGGCCGTCCTCTAGGCTTTCAGGAATTCCGTCCCACTCCCTGGAGGCTTCGATGCAGAAGACCCGTGCAGCACTCGCCGCGGCGGCCGTCCTGACAGTGACCGCGTGCGGAGGAGGGGACTCCGGCGGAGGTGCGGCCCAGGACGGCGAGCTGACCACGGTCAGCGTGGGCGTCATCGCGAGCACCGACGTGGCGCCCCTCTACCTCGGGATCGAGCAGGGCTTCTTCGAGGAGGAGGGCCTGGAGCTCGACATCACCCAGGCCCAGGGCGGGGCGGCCATCGTCCCGTCCGTGGTCAGCGGGGAGATGGACTTCGGCTTCAGCAACGTGACATCGCTGATCGTCGCCCGGTCCCAGGGGCTGCCGCTGCAGATCATCGCCAACGCCAACAACTCCACCGGGGTCCAGGGCGAGGACTTCGCCGACGTCCTGGTGCGCGGGGACAGCGACATCCAGGACGCCGCGGACCTGGAGGGCCGGACCGTCGGCGTGAACACCCTGAACAACATCAGCGACACCACCATCCGCGCGGCGATCGAGGCGCAGGGCGGGGACCCCGGCGCCGTCGACTTCGTCGAGATCCCGCTGCCCGACATGCCCGCGGCCCTGGAGCGGGGCGAGGTGGACGCGATCGGCTCGATCGAGCCGTTCCGGACCATCGCCATGCAGGACGGGGCGCGCTCGGCGGTCTCCAACTACGCGTTCCCGATCGAGAACCTGACCGTGGCCGTGTACTTCACCACCGAGGACATGCTGGCCCAGGAGCCCGAGACCGTCGAGGCGTTCCAGGCGGCCATCGAGAAGTCGCTGCAGTTCGCGCAGGACAACCCCGACGAGGTCCGCGCCGTCCTGCCCAGCTACACGCAGCTCGACGAGGAGCTGATCGACCGGCTGGTCCTGCCCGCCTACCCCACCGAGGTGAACCGGCAGTCCGTGCAGGAGCTCGCGGACCTCGCCGTCCAGCACGGACTCATCGAGGAGGCCCCCGACCTGGACGAGCTGCTCCCCGAGTGACCGGCGGCCGGTGGCGGCGCCCGTTCAGGAGAGGCGGGCGAGCACCTGGTCGGCGGCCACCGCGTCCCCGGGGCTCGCCACGAGCTCCCGGACCGTCCCGGCCCGGGGCGCGGACACCCGGGTCTCGGTCTTCATGGCCTCCAGCACGGCGACGTCCTGGCCCGCCGCCACGGTGTCCTGCTCGGACACCAGCCACGAGACGAGCGTGCCGGCGAAGGGCGCCGTGACGGTGCCGTCGTCGGCGGGCTCCGCCCCCGCGGGGGCGGCCTCCCCGACAGGGGCTGCGCTCAGGGCCGCGGCGAGGGCGTCAGGGATCCCGATGCTCATCCGCCGGCCGTCCACGTCCACGGTGAAGCGGGTGCGGCCGGGCTGGTCCGCGCGGGCGTAGCCGGCGTCGGGGTCGAGCCGGCCGGCGAACTCGTCCTCGATCCAGGTGGTCCACACCCCGAGCTCCTCGTCCCCGGCGAAGGCGGGGGCGTCGAGCACGGCGCGGTGGAACGGGATCGTGGTGGCCACCCCGTGCACCCGCAGCTCCCGCAGGGCGGTGCGGGCCCGCACCAGCGCCTGCGCGCGGGTGGGCGCGCTGACCACGAGCTTGAGCAGCAGCGAGTCGAAGGTCGTGGCCACCCGGGTGCCGCGGTGCACCCCGGAGTCCACGCGCACGCCCGGGCCGGTCGGGGTGTCGACGGCCTCGACGGTGCCCCCGGAGGGCAGGAAACCGCGGCCGGGGTCCTCGGCGTTGACCCGGAACTCGAACGCGTGCCCGCGCGCGGGCGGGGTCTCGAGGACGGGCAGTGCCTCGCCGGCG
>NZ_BAAAOA010000037.1:0-23117 GCF_039530085.1 Kocuria aegyptia | reverse complement strand
TACGGTGCGGCCTCGGCCACAGCGTACAAACCCCAGGCGAGCACACCACCGAAGGGACTGCCGCACGGATCATGTGACATCTGCTCCGACCTGCCCACAGGGCGGGCCCAGCCGAGATCCGAGGGCGCGGCTGTGCAGTCGCTGGTCGGACCGTCGACAGTAGGTGCACAAGAGGCCTGAAGCCCATGACTTCACGTAAGCGTGGTCAACGGCGGGCCGTGCTGCGGTAGAGGTTCCCTAGAAGGGGCGCCCGGTGCGACGGAAATGCACGGCGTCGATCACGACGAAGATTGAGCCGAGAAAGGCTAGTCCGCATCCGATCATGAAGATCCCGGCCGGAAGGATCGGGACACCAGTCGGGTCTTGGGTGCGGGAGATCTCCATGAGCACGAACATGGCCAGGGCGGCGCCGACACCGGCCCCGGTGAGGATCAGCCCGAAGTGGCGGGCGGATCCGGTGAGGTCTGTCAAGATCGCTTTGATGGCATGGGTCCCATCACTTGAGTTCCCGGATGAGTGCTGCCCCTGTCTAAGTGCCAAGAAGAAGACCGCAGCGCCCACGAGCAAGACAGCGCCTGTGATGATGACGAACCCTGTTCGGCTGTAGATGCCCATGGCAATGACGCCCAGGGCCCCTATGACCAGGAGGCCGGCGTAGACGAGAACAACCGCTCTCATCGGACCGGCCGGGCGCTGCACATGGACCAGAGCTGCGCCTGCCGCATCGTCGGACTCCTCAAAGTAGGTCTATTCCAACAAGCCTTCTGGGGCGAGGCCTGGCTCCCAGACCTATCACCGCCCGCCTCCTCCTACCAGCCACATAGTCGTGGCCCACCGGGAGCACGGCAGAGCCGCTACAGGGCGGCCGCAACCTGGGCCTTGCAGTTGGGGTTCCTTGTTGCGGCCGATGCCAAATGAGCCGTCGATGGGCAGTCCAGTGGCGCGGAAGTGGGGACTGTGCCAGTTGCTGCCACGTGTCAGGATGACCACAACGAAGCGCGCCGGGAGGAGCTCAGCATGTCCACAACGCAACGTTGGGGCTACGCCGGTTTGGCCGCGATGTTCTTGATTTGGGGGCTGGTTGCCGGCTCGCGGGGCAGCTGGCTCGGTTGGCTATTGGCCGTATGTGCTGTGGTGATGGGGGTGGTCCTCCTCATCATGCGGGCGGAGAGTCGCAACCGTGCACCGCGGGACCCACGGACGGGCTCAACGTCGTAGAGAAGGGGCATATGGCTACCGGAAAGGCTCCGATCAGCGGCGGATTCGCAATCGTGTGTGCCCTTTGGTTCGTGGCCATGGTGGTTATCGCCTTCGTTGCGGACAATTTCTGGACCACAGTGCTGAGCAGTCTCGCTCTCGTGGCGATCGCTTTGGTCAACTGGCGAGGCTTCAAAAGGCACGACCGTGAGTACAGAGAGCGCATGGAACGACTTGATGAGCGTCTGGGGCGTGGCACGTAGCGCGAAGTCAAGCTTCGTCGAAGCCTTGATCGGCATGCTGTGCATGCCCTGGTGCAGTGGGGTTCCCCATGGTGCACTCGAGGGGCAGTTCAGGGCTGCAGGTAGTCGGCCAGGTTCGCCAACGAAGAAGCGAATCCGGCCGCATGGTCCTCGGCGGAAATGCCGTCCGGGACGTTGTCGGCTCGGATTTCTACGCGGGTGCCGCCCTCGACCTTGGTGAGTCCCCACGTCATGGTCATGGCGCCGGCATAGGCCGGGTCATCAGAGACAAAGTCCCCCACCAGTACGATGCGCTCATCGGGGACAAGCTCGAGGAAGTGAGCATCCACTACGTCAGAAGCGGCGGTGGTCTTTCCGGGTGCATCCGAGGCGTCGGTGTAGGTGAGGACCAGCCGGTACGACCCGCCCGGCCGGGCGTCGAAGCGCTCGAAGCGAGCGCTCATTCCCTCCGGGGGCAACCATGCCGTGAGCGCGTCTGGGTCGATCAGCGCTGCGTAGACACGCTCGGGCGAGGTGAGGATCACGCGTGAAGCGGTGTCGGTGCGTGTCATGCCGCCATCATAGATTCCAGGGGCCCGATCTGCTCCAGGCGTCAGAGGGCGCCGGAATCGGTCGGTCTGTGGTGGGGCATCGGCAGGGTCGGCCGTGATCTTCGAGTCAGCGGTCTGGCCGTTCGTCGGACAGTGAGGACAAGAGTGGCTCGGTCCTTCCGCTTCACATATGGCCGGCTACCGGCCACTCCCTGCGAGAGCGATGTTGCGGCAGGGGTTCCCCACGACAGTCTCTTGCCAGGGATTGTGGCATGGTCCTCCTTCGCCGGAGCCTTTTGCGATGTTCATAAGCGTTGTCCGCGGTCCCCGGCGTGGCTCGACTGGTTTGTGGTTGACGACGACCCGGGGGCTGCCTAGGAGTGCAGGGTCTCGGTGGGGGTGCATCCGTACTGGGCGCGGTACTCAGTGGCGAACCGGGCCAGGGTGGCGAAGCCGCACCGGTAGGCGATCGCTCCCACGGTGTCCCCACGGGCCGGGTCGGCTGCCAGGAGGTCGTGGTGGGCGGCATCCAGGCGGGCCGTGCGCAGATAGCCTCCCGGGGTGGTGCCCAGGTGCTGGCGGAAGGCGATGACCAGCTGGTGGGTCGAGATGCGGGCGGCTGCGGCGAGCTGGGCCAGGTCGATGGATTCACCCAGGTGCTCGTCGATGTAGGTCACGGCTCGGCGGACAGGGCCGGGCAAGCGCGTGCTGGTTTCGTCGGGGAGGGCATGGTCGGTGAAGGTGCTGGGGAAGCAGCAGAGCAGCGCGGTGGCCACCCGGCGTTGAGCCTCAGCGCGGATAAGGGGCACCTTGACTGCTTCGGCGTTGTTCAGCACCTCGCGCAGGTAGCCCACGGCGTCGGCCCAGTAGTCGGCGGCGGTTTGGTGATGGGGGCTGGTGCCCGTGAGCTGGAGCCGGAAATCCTCCTGCTGCAGGAGTTCGCCGGCGTAGTCCTGGACCCAGTCGTGGTCGAGGGCCACGATGGTCAGATCGGTGGCCTCCATGGTTGAGGTGAACCGGTCCTGGGGCATCAGGTACGGGTTGGCATCGAGACGATGGTGGTCGCCACCGGTGCGCACCGTCATGGCCCCGTCGCTCACCTGGGCGATGTTGATCGTCTGCGGGGACTCCACGCCCATCCGCACCGTTGAGCCCCGCCCCACCTGGGCCCGCCGGGACATCACCGGACCGGCCGCGGCCCAGGACAGGGCCAGCTCGAAGCGGTCGTCGGCGGGTGCTTGAACCTGAGCGCGACCGATGAGCCGGTTCAGGGACTCGGCGGCTTCTCCGGCGTCGGCGGTGGTGAACGCACCGCGGTGGATATCGGTCATGACCTTGAGACCCTACGGCCCGCGCGGGTCCGAGTAGAGGAGTAATCCATTTTGTCCCCGCAACAGGGGACAGCATAGGTTGCATAGTTCGCATGACCGGACGGGTCCGATCCAAGGCGCCTCGGCAGGGTGGAACAGGTCTGCGTTGAGCCACGCCTGGCCGCAGCGGCACCGGTCTGCCAGCCGCTCCAGGACCGGCCACCCACCATCAGAGGTATGCGAGAGCATCGACGCGGCAGCAGGATGCGGACCGTCAGGTGTCCGATCTGCTGGGTGCCGGTGTGCGGCGTGATGATCTCTCTTTGGGCCATGATGATGGTGGTGTCGCTCCTCAGGGCCTGACTCATCTGTTGACAGTGATGCACATGCCTGTGCGGGCATCCCCCCATGGGGCAGGGCAAACGGGTATCGACCACATCCGTTTCGTCTTCGAGCACCGTCAATCACAGGGGGCCGGCAAGGGTCCCTCGTGCGTGCACAGTGACCGGCATACAGGGCCGAGGCGGGTCGTGTGGGTGTCCTCGGCGTGCGAGGAGTGATGTCCGTTTCTCCGCAGGACTCGGGCGGCTGGGTCCTGGAGGAGAGGACATGATGACCGAGCCATCCCGCACCGTCGGCGCCCCCTGCACGGCTCATGGGGACTGATCCGGGTCCTGGTTGCAGACCGGTCCGCCCGGGGCCGAGCGGCTGCTGGAGCAGGTGGCGTTCTCGCCGGTGCTCAGCAACCAGTCCTTGGCCCCCGGCGACGAGGAGCTGCGCGAGTTCTGGAGCACTGGCGGACGGGTCAGCCGGCTGGGCGGTCCCGCCGCAGCGACCCTGGGCGGGTGGCCGCACGCGGTCGACGGCACCGCCTTGGTGCACGTCCTCACCCTGGATCTGGCCGACTCATGGAATCTGACGTCCGCAGGGTTAGGTCCCGCGCAGGAGCCGGTTGTCGTCGGTCACCGCGTAGGGGAAGCCGTTGGCGTCGACACTGATCTTCACGGCGCCGCCGGGTGCAGAGGCCCAGTCCTCACCGTTCCACGTGGCGATGCTGTGGCCCCCGGGCGCCGAAGCCGTTCCGATGATCCAGACCGCTCCGTTGCGGCCGACCCCGATGTCCCGGGCCTCTCCGGGTTGCTGGGACCAATCGGAGCCGGTCCAGCGGGAGATGCGGTTGTTCTCGTCGATGATCCACGGCTCGCTCTGGTGTCCCACGGCGGCATCGCCCTGGGTGGCGACGTCGATGGCGACAGCGCCACCGGGTGCTTGCTCCCAGCTCGTCTCGGTCCAGCGGTAGATGCCGTAGCCTCCGGGTGCCGGGTCGGTGCCGATGATCCAGACCGAGCCGTCGGCACCGATGCCGATGTCGCGGGCGCTTCCCGGTCGGTCGATCCAGTCCGTGCCGTTCCACTCGAAGATGCGGCCGTCGGAGTCGACGATCCAGGGGTACCCGTTCGGGCCCACGGCCAGAGCAGCAGCATCGCGCCCGAGGGCGTCCCATCCGTCGCCGTTCCAGTAGTTGACCTCAGGGCTACCGGGCCAGCGTTCCGCGCTGAGGGCCCAGACCGACGGGTCTTCGCCGATGCCACCGACGCCGATCTCGCTGAACCTGCCGGGAAGTTCCGTCCACCCCACCTCGATGGACTGCGGGGGCGGTGCGAGCACTCGGTCCGGCGGCGGTGTCTGGGCGGGGGCCGCCTGCGCCGGCACCTCCGTGGGCGCCGACCCGTCCGGTGGCTCAGAGGCGCTCGTGTCCGGCGTGCACGCCGTCAGGGTGATTGCCAACAGCAGCGCGGGGTAGAGGCCGGCGCGGGCGCGGGATACGGATGTGGGCTTGTGCATCGGGGTGAAGTTCTCCTTGGTACCTGCTGCGCTGGGGTGCACTGCGCGATGGACGTCCGGGGTCCGAGTGCCGGCAGACCCTTCCGGGTCCGGGGTGCGTCTCGGGCGGTGGTGTGCGGCTCAGCACTCGGTGCCGACGACCTTGACGTCGTTGGCCGTGAGGTCGACCAGCGTCGTGGTGGTGTTGTTCCCGGTGTCGGTCTCCGCCAGCAACCCGCGCGGGTCAGCGGTGGCTTCCAGGCAGTAACGTCCTGGCAGGGGCAGCCCGGTGAGGTCGATCCACTGGCCCCACACGTCGAACGTGTACGGGTCGCCCCAGCCGACCGATATGCCCTGCGTCACCGAGCGGGTCTCTGTCAGACCCTCCTCACAGCCGTCGTATTCAGCCGATTCAGCCGTTTCACCCGAGGAGGCGCCGGGCAGACGCACGTCGTCGATGAGGCAGAAGCCCTCCTTGTGCGCGACACGCGGATGCTCCTCCCCGGGGACCCGCAGGCTGTACTCGGCGGCGTGCTGGAAGTGCCAATGGCTGTGGTTGTCATCCACCGCATAGGTCATGACTGCATCGGTCGGGACGGACTCATGGCCACCACCTCGCTGGGAGATGCGCTGGACGACGGACATCTCCTCTGTTGCGGTACTGGTCCTGCTCCCGACGAGTTCCAGAGGCCCGTCACCGCGGTTGGCGATGACGGCGGTGAACCGCAGGACGCGACGGCCCTCGAGGATCTGGACGCGATGGTCGCTCAACGGCTCCATCTGCAGATCGGGCAGCCGATCCTCCGGCCCCGCCACACGGTGCGGCGCCGAGCCGTGATCCGCGGTCGCCGGCGCCACCACGCCCAGCATCACGCCGGTGGCAACGGTGGCAACGGTCGTGGCCGTGGCCAGAAGAACATGAGAAGTGCGCAACACCGAGTATCCCCCTACGCGGTCAGAACTGCACCGCTCCGGCGCAGCCAACGGCCCTCCGCCCGCAGGCGCGTCCGATTCCGACGTCCCCCAGTCGCCGCGAAGGATGCGGCGGACGTCGGGCACCAATATGCAGTCGTAAACACGCGGCCGTCAACCCGCGAGACCACGCAGCACCCCATGTGACCTCACCCCGGAGATGATCTGGACACCGACACACTGAGCCTTCAGCTCATGGGGTGGCCGCCGTGCCGTCCGGGCGAAACCGGCCGGCACGAGGCTGCGCCGTCCATCAACCGGCCGGTGTACGCCCTAATGGCACCGGGGAAAAGGACACAGCGCAGG
Source organism: Kocuria aegyptia (assembly GCF_039530085.1). Taxonomy (NCBI): domain Bacteria; kingdom Bacillati; phylum Actinomycetota; class Actinomycetes; order Micrococcales; family Micrococcaceae; genus Kocuria; species Kocuria aegyptia. The sequence goes on along the minus strand of NZ_BAAAOA010000037.1, from coordinate 16,715 downwards.
ATCTCGGTCCTGGCTCCCTGTCCCGAAGCATTTGAGGCGGCCGATCCCACCTCAGGACCCCCGTGCAAGCCGCTGCGAAGAATGAGCACACCGTGCCCGACTGTGACACGGACCCACCGTCCGGGGGCGACTTCTGAGTGCATGTGTTGCACAAGCAATGTGCTGTGAGAGCAGATCGAGAATCGGTATCCCCTGCTTCGACGCGGAAGGCAGGTACTGACATGGCCACAGGTGTCATCAAGTGGTCCAACGCTGAAAAGGGCTTTGGGTTCATCACCCCTGACGATGGCTCAGCGATCGTGTTCGTGCGCGTCTCGGAAATCGACGTCGGGCAGTGTCCTGCTCTCCTGACCCACGATCGTGTCCACTCCGAGGCCGATGCCCGACCTCATGGTCTGCAGGCGTCGAGAATCACGCCCTCACCGGAACTCCCTCCGGGACCATGGCCAGCGCCTCGAAGCAGGAGTTGCGCTGGTCATCGGTCCATCAGATCGCCGAGGCGCAAGCGTCGAAGCGGGACACTGATGCGCCGTCAACTGGCCGCTGATCGCGCATCGCTCCACTTCCGCTCTACATATGGCCGGTTAGCGCCGAGCCGTGCTGCGGTAGGGGTTCCGTTCCGTACGGAGCATCTGCTTGGCTTGGTGCTCAACCGGCCCTAGGTGTGGCCTGACCGATGGATATCGCGCGCCGTGCTGGTCTGTGCGCCGAATACCGACTCACGGGAGGCTGGCACGATGCGGAAACTGACCTTCGCCATGAACATGAGCCTGGACGGCTACATCGCCGCGCCCGGCGGCGACCTCGGCTGGAGCGTGCCGAGCGAGGAGCTGTTCCAGTGGTGGTCCGACCGGGTGGGCGCGACGGGCCTGGCGCTGTACGGACGCAGGCTGTGGGAGACGATGAGCTCCCACTGGCCGACCGCCGACCAGCAACCGGGTGCCACACCGGCGGCGATCGAGTTCGCCGGCCGCTGGCGTGACATGCCGAAGGTGGTGTTCTCCTCCACGACCAGCACGGTCAAGGGGAACACCCGTCTGGTCACCGGTGATGCGGTCACCGAGATCACCAGGCTCAAGGCCGAGGACGGGGGCCCCATGGACATCGGCGGTGCCACCCTGGCCGCGGCGGCCATGCGGGCCGGGCTGATCGACGAGTACGCGATCGTCACCCATCCGGTCCTGGTGGGCGGGGGCACGCCGTTCTTCACGGCCCTGGACCACTGGGTGCAGCTGAGCCTGGTGGAGACCCGGGCGTTTCCCGGTGGCGTGGTGCTGAGCAGGTACGAGATCAGGCGCTGAGTGCCCCACGGCGGATCAGCGCGGGCTTCGGGCCACCCGAGGATCGCGTGGCGCTGTGTTCCGAGGCGATCATGGCGTCCCTGCCGGATCCTGTTGTCCACCCAAGACGATCCGTCCGGACAGGGATCGGGTGCGCGCTGCGACCTGAGGTGTGGGGGCGTGGCCTGGCGACCGATGTGGTCACCGAACTCCTCGGCATCGGTGATGCGTTGGATCTGTCGGTCTGGGCGGAGACGTTCGCGGAAAACATCGCCTCGCGGCGGGTCCTCGAGAATGCAGGGCTGGACCTTGTCGCAGAGGCCCCGGCCGAGGCGGACGTGGTGCTGTGGTCCAGGCGCACGTTCACCCGTTCCCTGGACCGAGGGCAGCTGGAGCGTTGCCTGCAAAATGGTCAACGGCGGTACTGGACCGGACTGGACCCGGACTCGGGGGCCCTGGTGGGTTGCGCCTCCCTGCTCGCGGATATGCCCGGAGAGGAGAACTCCGCCGGCATGCTCAGGCCCTACCCATCGGAATGCCGTAGGGGTTCCTGTGGCGCACACACGCCGGCGCTCGAGAGGGCGCTACAGAGCGTGGAGGTATCGGTGGGTGTAGCGCTGCTGCAATAGATGGCTGATCGGCGCAAGGATGCGGGACCACCATGTGCCCGGCCTAGAGAAAGCGGTGATGGTGAACACGACGGCGCCATCATCCCGCCATTCGACGCAGAACCTCTCCTCGCCCTGCTCCGGGTGGCCCTGCAGGGTCCCGTAGGCGAAACCGCGCCGGCGTTCTTCCTCCACGACGTAGACGACCTGGCACCCGAACGATTTCCGCAGCAGGTGCCGGCCCAGGCGCAGGCGAACACGGCTGTCCTGCTCGGCGCGGGGTGTGGTGGCGTCGACCGTCAGGCCGGCTGCTCGGTGCATCTGCCAGCTCATCAGGTGTTCCGCGGCGCGGCGGAACGTCGACTCACCGTGGCCGATGACTCGATGGACCGTCAGATGGTTGTACCCGTCGGGCAACTGCCCGGCGGTCGCGCCGACCTGCGGGTAGGTCAGTGGGCGGTCGAACAGCGTCATAGCGCTCACTATGCCAAGGGACCGCTGTGCATAGGGCCCGTCATCGGCCCCGGTGAGGTCATCAGGCGCTTTCGGTCTGCATCCAGCATCGGCCATGCCCCACCCGGACCGTGTTGCCGTAGAGGTTCCTCTGCGGGCATTCTCGGCTGCCGAAGACCGTGTTGACCTCCGCCGACGCACTGCGGGGCGGGACGCGGGTTCGCAGGTACTGGATCAAGGTGGGGAAGACGTGGACACATCCGTCGTGATGGGTTCGATGGTCTTCACCGTGGTGGCCGCTTCGGCATGGACGGAGCCGGATATCGAGCGGGAGCGGACCACCGGCTCAGAGGCCGGAAGATGAGCCACGGCAAGGGCTCCGGTGGTCGGCGCCCGAACCCGCACCCACTTCCAGATCCGCAGCACGCACCAGCCCATCGAGGCGCGGGAGCCGGTTGTTCAGGTCGCCTGCGGACTGGGAGCTGCCCGGGGCCACGCTCAGCGGCGTATCCGCGAACTGCGCATGCCGACGACCGCAGAACGGCTGATGCGAACGGTGGTGGTGTTCACCGTCAGGACCTCTTCACGGTGAACACAGCGGTGAGCACGTGACGGCGACGCGCGGCGACGTCGCCCATGAGTGCCGGGGCGTTCTCGAGGTCTTCCACGTCAGAGATCAGGTACTCCCGGACCTCTTCGGCGTGGCCGATGAGCAGCCGGACGGTCTCGGCCGACAGCCGGTGCCGGTCCCATTCATGGGCCAGCCCTCGCGGGACGCGGCCGATCTGGGCGCAGCGCAGGCTCAGGCCGTTGTGGTGGAACTCCTCGCCCAGGCGCACCGCGTCGGCGCCCGCGGTGTAGAACGCGAGGTCGACGACCGTGCCCTGCGGACGCACCGCTCTCAGTGCCGCGTGCAGGGCCTGGGGCTTGGCCCGGCACTGGAAGACGACGTCCGCGCCGTGGTCACCGGGTCCGTGCCGCCAGCGGGTCTTCAGCGTCCGGCCCGGATCGTCGGTCAGGTCCAGGGCGAAGAAGCCGAGCCGCTCGGCCACTGCCCGCCGGCGCGGGTCGGCATCGGCCACGGCCACTTCCCGGGCCCCGAGGGAACGGGCGAAGAGTGCGGTGAGCAACCCGACCGGACCGGCCCCGGTGACCAGCACCAGCCGCCCGGCCACCCCGTCCCCGAGGGAGGTCACCGGTCCGGCGTCGGCGGCCGCGTGGAGCAGGCCGTTGGCGCAGATGGGGCCGAACTGCGCCACGAACACCCCCAGCAGCGGGTCCAGATCAGCGGGCAGGGGTACGAGATGCTCGGTGATCGGGTCGGCCACATGGGCCGTGGCATGTCCGTAGGCCGCCGCAAGAACGTCCCCGGCCCGGAAGGCCGGAGTGCGGGAGGCAGCGACCCGGGCGACCTCCATGTAGCCCAGCCGGCGCACGGGGTAGCCCTGCTCAGGGACGCCGGGGTGGAACAGGCCCAGCTCGGTGTCGTGCTGGGAGTGCAGCTTCGGGTGGTCGCCTTTGAGGAACGCCAGTTCCGTGCCCGCCGACAGGCCCGTGGCGAGGGTCTCCAGCAGCAGCCCGCCGTCGGGAACCTCGGGCAGCTGCTCGTCGACGATCTCGATCCGTCCCCGGGTGGGGACGATGACGTTGCGCCGCGCAGTCATGCGTCCTGGCCCAGTCGGACGGGGTGCCCGGTCCGGGCGGACTCGGCGATCGCGCAGGCCAGCCGATGGGTGCGCAGAGCCTCGCGGTAGGGCGCCCGGGTGGACTCCCGCTCACCGCGCACCGCCTCGAGGAACTCCCGGTTCACGGTGATCCGGGGGCTCTCGGCAGGGGTGTGATCGGTGCGCGATGGGCCCTTGAACACCGTGAGCCCGTCTTCGGAGAGTTCCAGGACCAGCCCCCGGCTGACCGTGTGCAGAGCGGCACGGTGCTTGGCCGCGAGCACCGAGGTCGCCGCCAAGGTGGTGACGGCCCCCGAGGCGAAGCGCACGGTGGCGGCGGTGGCGTCGTCGATGTCGCCGTGCTCCTGTGCGGCCGCATCGTGGGCCCGGCGCACACCGGCGGCGTAGACCTCCACCGCCTCCCCGAGCAGGTACCGGGCCGCATCGAGCACGTGGGTGAGCTGCTCGACGACCTGCCCGCCGGATCGGTCGGTGCGCGCCCACCACGGCGCGGGTGGGCGTTTGTCCAGCCAGTACCCGTTGGCCAGCAGCGGCGGAGCCTCGGAGAGCAGCTCCTTGGCGCGGTCGGTGGTCTCCAGGGAGCGCCAGTGGTAACCGGTGCCCGTCACCACACCGGTGTCCTCGACCAGGGCCGCGATCCGCTCGGCGACCTCCAGGCCCAGGCCCACGGGTTTCTCCACGAACAGGGGTTTTCCCCGTGTGAGCGCGGCCAGCTCGGCGGGGCCGTGGGCGAACGGGGGCACGCAGACGTAGACGGCATCCACCTCCACAGCGTCCAGCGCCGTGTCGGCATCGGCGAAGCTCGGTGCGTCCAGCTCGGCGGCCAGCTTCTCGGCGGCCGGGGCGTAGGCGTCGGTCACGCTCACCACCCGGGCGTCGCCGAGATGGTGCAGGGCCTCGGCATGGCGCCGGCCCATCAGGCCGGCACCCACAACGGCGATGCGCAGGGTCATGAGGGGATCTCCTTCAGCACTCGGGCGGGCCGGTCCGGGCAGCGCCGCGCCATGGTGGCCGCTGCCCGTGGCTCGGCCGCCTCGCGGCACGTCCGGGCGCCGGCCGCCGCGGTGATCGCTGCGGGCAGAGGAGCAACGGTGGACATCTCGTGGCGCGACGGTGGGACCATGCTGGTTGTGCTGGCCCGTGAGCGGTGCGCCCATGGCTTCGACCACCGCTGGTACGCCTTGTCGCTGCAGGAGATGCGCCGTCCTTCCGCGTCCTGGCCCATCGGTTCCCCTTCCCGCAGAGCTGGGTGCCGGCCGGGCGCACCACGGTGAACTTCCACCGGACACTACCGGCGGTCCCACCTTCTGGGGAAGGGCACGGTGCGGCCGCCCGGAGACACTACGACATCCGCATGACGTACTTTCCGGCACAGGTGTACGGGCCGATGGCCGCCTATAGGGTGGGCCACATGGCGGAGACCGCGGCGAGGGGGCCGCTTCCGAGATCGGATGCCGAGCCGGTGGAAGAGGAAACCGGTGAGGTCCGCCGGTCGGTGTGCCTGTACACGCGTTCCGCGAACCCGTCGGGGATGGGGAGGCACATGCTCGACCTCGTCCGTGGACTTGCCGGCCGGATGGACGTGACGGTGTTGTGCCGCACCAGTGATCGCGCCCGCTGGCTCTTCGAGGAGGCCGCTGCCCTCGGCGCCCGGACGGTGGCGCTGCCCGGCCCACACGATCCCGCCTACCCAGACGTCGTCAGCGGCTTCCTGGCTGCCCACCCGGTGGACGTCTTCCACTGCCACGCCGGCTGGGGCTGGGAGGACCCGGACGGGTTGCGCCTGGCCCGATCCGCGGGGGTGCCAGCGGTGCTCATCACCCACCACCTGCCGTTCCTGATTCAACAACGCGCCAAAGCCGAGAAACTGCTGAAGAACACCTCCTTCGCCCACTGGCGGATCGCCGTGTCCCAGGGGCTGCGGGACACGTACACCGCCCGCGGCGTGAGCCGGCAGCGTTTCGTCACGGTACCCAACGGGGTCGCCCCGCGTAGGGACGCCCCGGGGCGGGCCGCGGCCCGCGCGGCGCTGGGCCTGCAACCGGAGGACCTCGTCGTGATCTCGACCGGGCGGTTGACGCTCATGAAGGGGCAGTGCTATCTGATCGAAGCCGCAGCCGTGCTCAAGTCCCGGTATCCGCGGCTGCAGGTGGTCATCCTCGGTGAGGGTGATCTGCGTTCCGACCTCGAGAGCCTGGTGATCGAACGAGGCCTGGCCGGCGCGGTGCATCTGCCGGGTCACCGGGATGACGCGCGGATGCTGCTGGACGCGGCCGACGTGTTCGCCCTGCCCTCACGCTGCGAGGGCATGCCCCTGGCCTTGCTGGAGGCCATGGAGGCCGGGTTGCCGGTGGTGGCCACCCGGGTGATCGGCTCCAGCGAGCTCGTGGTCCACGGGAAGACCGGATTGCTGGTGCCCACCGAGAGCGCCCAGCAGCTGGCCGCGGCCCTGGCGCAGCTGCTGGGCGACGCCCACAAGCGTGCGGCCTACGGGGACGCCGGGCGCAGACGGTACCTGGACGAGTTCACCGATGAATGCATGATCGCCCGCACCCACGCCGTCTATGACACAGCGCTCGGAGCCCGTTCGATGGTGCGGTGAGTCGTCCGTGGTGGTTCAGCGCGCTCAGCAGTGACCGGCCGAGACGGAGACCGGTGCGGGGCCCCCGAAGCCGAGGCCGGGGCGCCGGCCGGCCAGGTGGCCGGCGCCCCAGGCCTGTCCGGGACAACCCTCCAAGGGTGGATCCGGGAACCACCGAGCCCGGGCGTCCCGTGGGGGAGGAGGTCAGGAAGCGAAGCGATCGGCCATCTGCCTGCGGCCTGCCTGGACGACGGCGCGTGAACACTGACCCCGCAGCGGCGCGCGTAGCCTGCTCCGGACGCCACGACCCCGCATCCTGGTCGGTGCGGGGCGCCCTCCGGCCCGGGTCGTGTCAGCAGCGGTGCACTCTCATCCCCGGCGCAGAAGCCCCCGGCGGGTCCGCCGCTCGAGTCCATAACCCAGGGCGATCAGCCCCAGCATCCCCGCGCTGGCGAACCGCTCATCGATCCACACGCCCCTGACCCGGGGCACCAGGTGGGGAAACTCCGCCTGGAGGCCCTGGGCACCGGGAAAGGCGAAGGCCGCGCCCATGGACGTCCAGAAAACCGTCGGCAGCAGGGCACCCATGGCGGTGTCCCGGTCCGGGTCCGGTCCCTTGCGGTTCAGCGCGTACAGTCCACCAGAGCCCAGCAGCGCGCCCATGGCGATGGTCATCGCATCGTGAAACCGGGCGTGCGGGGGCCAGTTCGGATTGAACAGGTGAGTGCGGTTCCAGTCCGCGGCGAACCCTCCCACCGTGGTGGCCCCAGCAACGACGTTCAGGATTTTCCGCCCTGCTGACATGCCAGCACTCTAACCGGCCCATGGCACGGGACGATCCCCGTGCTCCGACGCGCCGAACCCGAGCCCTGCTAGTAGCCTGAATCAATCGAGAGACGTGCCCCAGCAGGGGCCCTTCTCCCACAGTCCACTTGGTCGTAGCATCGCCGGATCCTTGATAAGCACGACGAGGGGAGGCCAACATGTCGGTCAGCCCCGATTTCCCGCCGTAGTCGTCCCCGCACCCTCCACTGGACCTTCCGAGTCCACCCCGCTCGATGACATCGATGAAGGAGCCTCCACCATGTCCGGTCCGGATCTGCCGCACCCCGCTGATGCATCCCCTGCCGTAGGCGAGACCTCTGCCGAGGTCCAGCCGGCCGAGGATCCCCAGGAGGCTCCGGCCGCGGAGGTCACCTACGACGAGGCGTTCTACCCCGCCCGCCCCCGGGCGCTGCGCCCGAGGGCGCGGCGGAACCAGCAGTACGCCGATCTGAAACCGCCCTTCGAGCCGGACGGGCGCAACAAGGCCTACGTGGACTGGCTGCGCAACCAGTCAATGCTCGGTGACGCGAGGATCCTGGCCCGGCAGCTGTCGGGTCAGGCCGGAATGTGGCAGAACCCTTACGCCCACCCCAGCCCCCGTCGCGCGGTGGAAACCGCCTCGGTGTGGTTCACCGCCTACCCGCTGGCGCTGATGACCGCCCCAGGGCGCTCCTTCCTGGCAGCAGTGGGAGACCCTGAGCTGTGGCAGGCCTTCCAGCAGATCGGCATCAACGCTGTGCACACCGGCCCGGTCAAGCGCGCCGGGGGTCTGGATGGCTGGGAGTACACGCCCAGTGTGGACGGGCACTTCGACCGGATCAGCATGGCCATCGACCCGGTGTTCGGCACCGAGGAGGAGTTCCGCGCCATGTGCGCGGTGGCCAAGGAGCACGACGGCACGATCATCGACGACATCGTGCCCGGACACACCGGCAAGGGCGCGGACTTCCGGCTCGCGGAGATGAACTACCGCGACTACCCGGGGCTCTACCACATGATTGACATCCCCGAATCGGATTGGCACCTTCTGCCCGAGGTTCCCGCTGGACAGGATTCGGTCAACCTGGACCTGGCCGCCGAACGGGCCCTGCAGGAAGCCGGGTACATCATCGGCGAGCTGCAGCGGGTGATCTTCTACGAGCCCGGGGTCAAGGAGACCAACTGGAGCGCGACCCGCCCCGTGGTCGACACCGAGGGCAAGCTGCGTCGGTGGGTGTACCTGCACTACTTCAAGGCAGGGCAGCCCTCCCTGAACTGGCTGGACCCCACGTTCTCCGGGATGCGCATGGTCATCGGTGACGCGCTGCACTCCCTGGTGGATCTGGGCACCGGTGCGCTGCGCCTGGACGCCAACGGCTTCCTGGGGGTGGAGAAGGGGGCGGAGGAGGCCGCCGGATGGTCCGAGGGCCATCCGCTGTCGGAGGCGGCCAACCAGCTCATCGGCTCGATGGTGCGCAAGGTCGGCGGGTTCACCTTCCAGGAGCTGAACCTGAGCATCGACGACATCCACACCACCTCCCGCACCGGCCCGGACCTGTCCTACGACTTCATCACCCGCCCGGGCTACCACCACGCCTTGGTCACCGGCGACACCGAGTTCCTGCGCCTGACCCTGCGCCAAGCAATGGAGATCGGGGTGGATCAGGCCAGCCTCGTGCACGCGATGCAGAACCACGACGAACTGACCTACGAGCTGGTCCACTTCACGACACGGCACAAGGACGAGATCTTCGAGCTCGGCGGACAGTCCCTCACCGGGGCCGAGCTGGCCGAGCAGGTGCAGTCCACCTTGCGGGAGAAGATGACCGGGGACGCCGCCTCCTACAACCTCGTGTTCACCACCAACGGCATTGCCTGCACCACCGCCAGCGTGATCACCGCGGCGCTGGGCATCACCGACCTGGAAACCATCACCGAGGAGCAGGCCACCCGTATCCGCGACGTCCACGTGCTGCTGGCGATGTACAACGCCCTGCAGCCAGGGGTCTTCGCCCTCTCGGGGTGGGACCTGCGCGGCATCCTGCCCCTCACCCAGCAGCAGGTCGCCCCCTTGATCGCCCAAGGAGACACTCGGTGGATCAACCGCGGCGCCCACGACCTCATGGGCATCCACCCCGGTGCCACCGTCTCCGCCTCCGGCATGCCCAAGGCCCGGGCCCTCTACGCCACCCTCCCCGAGCAACTGGCCGACGACACCTCCTTCGCGCGCCGGCTGGCCCACGTGCTGACCGTGCGCGAAGCACACGGCATCGCCACCGCCGCACTGCTGGACGTGCCGGAAGTCTCCCACCGGGGACTGCTGGTGATGGTCCACCAGCTCGCCACGGGCCAGCTGCAACTGACCGTCCTGAACTTCTCCTCGCAGGAGGTCACCGGCACCGTGCAGTCCGCCCACCTGGAGACCGGGTCCTACATCACCGACGCCTTCACGAACGAGGAGATCGGCACCGTGGACGACCTGCACAGCTTCTTCCTCACCCTGCCGGCCTACCAGGGGACTGCCCTGCTGGTCGAGGCCGATACGCAGCCAAGAGACATCTGAGCACGCTCCGGATCCCCGCTGTACAGATGGCTCGTCGGGGGCGGGCCCGGTTTCGGCAGGGATTGCCCATGCCCATGGGGCGCTTTGGACGGCCTCGGACCTGCTGGTGTGCCGGGAGTGGACGGTGTGTGGACAGGGGAACCGCCCGACCCCGACGGTGACTGCTGCACACCTCGCCCCGAGCGCCGGCATGGACATGTGCCAGCCCCTCACCGGGATGGACAGGCGGGGACCCCGGCCGGGTCCCTGATCGACCGGCGGGCCAGCAGCCGGTCCTTGCCGACCGGCTCGAGCATCCGAATTACCGGGCGCTCCCTGCCGAGGAGGGTCCCTCCCGGGCGAGCCTGGCCCTCGTGGCCGAACCGAAATCGGAGTAGTCGGAGGGCTGGGGCTGTCCCCACACCACCAGGAGCCTGAGCGGGCCGTCTCCGGTGTTGCGCAGGTCGTGCCTGGTCCCTACCTTGGCCAGGACCGCGTCGCCGGCCTTGACCGGATATTCCTCGCCGTCAACGCTCATGTGACCCGTGCCCTCGACGAAGACGTAGATCTCCTCCAGGGGCGTGTCGGGCTCACCATGGGCATGCATGCCCTCGAAGCCTCCCGGGGGCAGTTCCCACGTCTGCACGGCGACGGGCAATTCGGACTGGCCGTAGAAGTGCCACTGCATCCGCAGCGGCGAGCCGTCATGGAGGTTGTACGGAAACGCGTGGTCTCCGGCTCGTTCAAGCATCGCGGGCCTCTTTCCTTTGTGGCCAGCATGCCGGGCGCCCTCGGCGTTGTCCACGAGGGCGCCGGCGCCACCAGGCAGACGCCCCGCAGGTGCCGTCCGGTTCACGCACGGCACGTCGGGAGACTGTCCCTCTCAACGTGATGACCGGTATGCCGTTCACGTCGGCCGCGGGGAGATCGGGGGATGGGTCAGGGGGCCCGTGTCAGATCCAGGCAGTGCTCGCCGATGTGGGCCTCAGCGCGCAGAACCTTCGTCAACGGTCCGTCATGGGTGGACAGGGCCCGGCGCAGGAGATCTGCCACGTTGTGGGCGCCCACGGTGATCGGCTCTCCGAAGGGTCCGTCCGTTTCGACGAGGGGCATCACCACGCTGTCCGGATCGAAGGTGATGGCATCGCCGCCGGTGTCCAGCAGTTCGCCGATGAAGTAGTCGCCGGCGCGCTGGTCGGCGTAGACGCACAGGCGCACGGCCTGTGGGTGGTGGTGACGGAGGTGCTCACCGAGGAGCCCGAGCAGCTTCTTGGCGTAGGCGCGCTCGGCTTTGAGCAGTCTGGCCTCCGCGGCGGCCAGTACGGACTGAGCGGTCATCGAGCTGCCTCCAGTGTGGCTCAGGCGCACGCCCACAACGACTACGAGCACGACCGGCCGCTGCTGGATGCCCTGGAGCACGGTTTCACCTCGGTGGAGGCCAATGTGTGGCTGGTCGAGGGGGAGCTGCGGGTCGCCCACGACGCTTGGGAGCTGGCCGGTGCCCCGACCTCTGGAAGATGCCTATCTGGACCCGCTGGCGGAGGTGGTCTCCGGCCGCTGAGCGGGAGGCCCTGCATGACTACGTGCAGCAGGCCCACGCGGCCGGGTACCGGGTGCGGTTCTGGGCCACCGACGACACCGCTGGATCGGCGCGGGAGAACCTGTGGAGGGAACTGCAGGCGGCCGGGGTCGACCACACCACCACCGACGACCTTCCCGGCCTGTAGGAGTTCCTCATCCGCAGAACGCACCGTGCACCGGGTCCTCGGCTCCGTCCGGCCGTCGACGGTGCTCGACCGGTCGGGTGCCCGGCGGCACCGCAGTCGGCGACACCGAGCGTTCACCGGCTGTTGGGTGGGTGGTCACAGCGGCTCCCTACGGTGTCGAAGGCCGGCAGGAAACCCCCCCAGTCCTGTCTGACCAGCACGGATGCACCCCCCGGCGGCCGTGCCGAGTGCCCCAGCTGCGCAGCCACAGCCCAGCTGGGGCGCTCGACTGCCCCGGCAGGGTCTGCGGCCGGGAGGGTCGCGCGATCGAGCGGACTCCGGGCGTGCACCAGCCTCCGTACCACTGGTTCGGCACCGGTCGCGTGGGCACCCGTTCAGGTGGTGTTCGCCGACCTTGACTACGGTCGGTGTCACGAGTCGGATGGAGGAGGAGCACCATGGGTTTCAACAGGTCAACGGTGATGGTCGGTGTGGCCGCGGTGCTGCTGGTGGGCGCCGGAACGCCGGCCGTGGCGGGGCAGCACCACGACCACGAGCACGAGCACGAGCACGTCACGGGCACCCGGGAAACGGTGCGGTTCATGACCTACAACGCCTCCCTCAACCGCGGGACCGCAGGGCAGCTGCAGGCCGACCTCGCGACCCCGGGCAACGCCCAGGCGCAGGCGGTCGCGGAGGTGATCCAGCGCAACGACCCGGACGTGCTGCTCGTCAACGAGTTCGACCACGACGACGAGGGCCGGTCCGCGCAACTGTTCCGCGACAACTACCTCGCCGTCGGCCAGAACGGCCAGGAACCGGTGGACTACCCCTACCTCTATACCGCGCCCGTGAACACCGGGGTGCCCTCGGGGCTGGACCTCAACCAGGACGGGACGGTGGGCGGCGGTGACGACGCCTGGGGCTTCGGGGCCTTCCCGGGTCAGTACGGGATGGTCGTCTACTCCAAGCACCCCATCGATACTGCCGGCGTCCGCACGTTCCGGAACTTCCGTTGGACGGACATGCCCGGCAACCTGATCCCTGCGGGCTTCTACCAGCCCGAGCAGGCGGAACAGTTGCGGCTGTCGAGCAAGTCCCACTGGGACGTGCCCGTGCGGATCGGCCACCGGACCGTGCACGTGCTCGCCTCCCACCCCACCCCGCCCGGCTTCGACGGCCCCGAGGACCGCAACGGGCGGCGCAACCACGACGAGATCCGTTTCTGGGCCGACTACGTGAGCGCCCCTCGGGTGTCCTCCTATGTCTACGACGACGCCGGGGCCCGTGGCGGGCTCAAGCCCGGGGAACGCTTCGTCATCATGGGTGATCAGAACTCCGACCCGCACGACGGCGACTCGTGGCCCGGAGCGATCCAGCAGCTGCTGGAGCACCCGCGGGTGCAGGACCCGCTGCCGGCCTCCACGGGCGGGCCCGAGGCCGCTGCCCGCCAGGGCGGGGCGAACCTGACACACCTTTCCGATCCCGCCTACGACACCGCCGACTTCAACGACGACCCCGCTCCCGGCAACCTGCGGGTCGACTACGTGCTCCCGTCGAAGAACCTCCGGGTCGCGGGCGCCGGCGTGTGGTGGCCCGCCCCCGGTGAGTCCGGGGCGGAGCTCACCGGCGAATACCCGTTCCCCACCTCCGACCACCGCCCCGTCTACGTCGACCTCAGCGTGGCGGGACGTCGATGACCTCGGCGCAAGAACGTTCCGCAACCAGCATGCGGGAAAGGCACTGCGTTCCGGCTCAGCAAAGCGCCCCGCCCTCTCCCGGGCAGGGGCGCTGAGAGTCGTGGTCGCACTACTGCGCCGGCGGCCCCGGGGGGTGGGCGCAGATCTGCTCGTAAAGGGCCTGGACGCGGTCCTCGAGCTCTTCGACGACGGCGGCCACCGCCCCGGGGTCCGCCTCGAGCACGTCCTCGACGTCCCAGTCCTGGTGAACGGCTCCGGCCGGCACGGGGATCCCGTCGAGGGTGCCGAAGGTGATGACCCAGTCCGCCCCGGCCACCACGTCGTCGGTGACCGGTTTCGGATAGAGGCCCTCGGTGCTGATGCCGCGCTCGGCCAGGGCCGTGAGAACCTGCGCATCCGGTGCCGCTCCCGGCAGCAGACCCGCCGAGCGGACCGTGAGCGTGTCCCCTGCGTGGTGGGACAGCAGGGCCGCGGCGATCTGGGCGCGGCCGGTGTCGTGCTCCCCGACGAACAGCACCTGCGGCGCCCCTGCATGCCGGGGGTCGGCCGTGGTGGTGGCCCGGGCGTGGGCCAGGGCCGCCAGCCGGTCGGCGGCGAAATGCCCGGCCAGCGGCGCGAGATGGGTGCGCACCCGGGCGGTGCGGGCCAGCGTGGCGTAGGACTCGAAGACCATCCGTTCCACCAGGTCGGGAGAGAACACTCCGGCGTAGCGGCCGGTCAGGTGCTCAGCGGTGCGCGCCAGCACATGAGCATCCAGGGGCTGGGCCGACCTCGCCGGATCGGTGGGCTCGCTCATGCCCGCTCCCGGGCGGGCTCAGGACCGGTGCCGGCGGTGATCTCCAGCCACAGAGCCTGCACTCGGGTGTTCAGCTCGGCGAACCCGATGTCCCGGTCGGCACCGAGGGCTGGGACTGCCGGCCAGGACTGGCACTGGGTGACCTTCTCGATCGGACCGATCTCGTGGGCGCCGAGGACGATGATCCAGTCGGCGGCGGCCAGGATCGGGTCGGTGAGGGGTTTCGGGGCTGCGACGGCCGGGTCACCCCCGTGCTCCGCCACCAACTGCACCGCATACGGGTCCAGGGCCGTTCCCGGGCTGATCCCGGCCGAGCGGGTCGCCACCGACGGTCCGGCGTGTTCGGCGAGCCGGGCCGCGGCCACCGCGGCCGGGCCGGTGTCGTGGTCGTCGACGAACAGCACCTGGTGCACCGACCGTCCCCGGTCGTCCCTGTCCCGGGCCAGGTCCCGCAGCCGGTCAGCGGCACCGTGGAGGGCCATCGGCGCCAGGAACGTCGAGATCCTCGCCTGTCTCGCCAGATCCGCATGGCACTCGGCAACGCAGCGCTCCACCAGCTCAGGGAAGAAGACCCCGGCGTAGCGGTCGATGAGGTGCTCGGCGGCCCGGTGCAGCACCCGCGGGTCCTGCAGGTCGATCTCCTGCTCGGTCATGGCATCCCCCTGCGCTGATCGCCTGCCGGCTTTTCGTTCCCGCCACTACCGCAATCCCGCGATGCGGAGCCGGCGGTGCGAGATGGTCGTGGTGTGCCAGCACCTTGCGACGATCCGCCGCAATTCGGCTCCCCGCGACAGCCGTTCCAGGACGGCGAAGGGAGCAGACGGGTTTCGCCCGGTGGGCCCTGTCCTGGCAATGGCATCGTGCCGGCCCAGGCCCAGTGTGCGACGCCACGATGACCTCCAGGTGACCAGCGGATGGACAGAAGGTGACGCAGGTCACGCAATTGCGCTTCGGGGTTCCCCTTCGTAGTCGCGGCTGCACCCCGTGGCCGCTGCGGAGGACGGAGTGCGGCCGGATGGGCGCGACAGGTGGTGGCGTACCGGGTGAGTGAGCCTGCCCGCCGGCAGACGGTGGGCAGGCCCCCTCACCCGGTACGGAGCGAAGGCGCGTGGATCAGCGGCCGGCCATCTCGCGGCCTCGGGGGCTGCCGTTGCCGGCGGAGGCTCCGGGGCCTTCGGCCCACAGGTCCTCCAGGAGCAGGTTGGCCAGGTCGGTGTTGTCCAGGTAGGCCCCGCGCACCGGGTCGGTCATCCGGGCGCGGCGGTCGAGCTCCTTGGCGCCGGCGCCCTTGGCGTAGACCGGCACGAGCATGTTGGTGTGCCCACCGGAGTTCCAGGAGCCGGCGGGCACGGCACCGGAGGCGCCGTCCAGAGTGCTCCAGGCCGGGTCGGCGCCCGGGCCCTCGAGGTAGCCGGTCTCGTGATCGGCGGTGACGACGACGAGGGTCTCCTTCCAGGAGGAATTCTCCTCGACCCAGTCCACGACCGTGTCGACCGCGTCGTTGAACGCGAGGGTCTCCTCGATGTTGCGCGCGGAGTCGTTGGCGTGACCGGCCCAGTCGATGGCCCCGCCCTCGACCATCAGGGAGAAGCCGTCCTCGTCCCCGTCGAGGACGTTGAGGGCGCCGGCGGTCATGGTGGCCAGGGAGGGGACCTCGTTGAGCGGGTCGCCGTAGGGCTGGCCGGAGGCCCCGGCGCGGCCCTGCTGGAGGGTGGAGCCGACCTGGGCGACGCCGAAGACCTTCTCCGGGGCGTCCCCGGCGGTCAGGGCCTCGAAGTCGGCGCCGTCCTCCACGAAGGACCATTCGGTCTGACCGGCGGCCAGGGCTTCGTAGGAGCCGGAGGAGATGTAGTCGTAGGCCGGGGTCTCCAAAGGCTGGTTGTCGTCGTCGTAGTAGGGGTGGCCCGCGCCCATGACCACGGACAGTTCCGAGGCCAGTTCCTTGTCCGCGATGGCGTGGTAGTTGTTGCGGCTCTCGTCGTGGACGGCATAAGCGGCCGGGGTGGCGTGGGAGAACGGGACCGAGGAGACCACGCCGGCGGCCTTGCCCATCGAGATGGCCCGCTCGGAGATGTTCTCGATCTCGTTGCCTGCGGGGTCCACGCCGATGCCGCCGTTGTAGGTCTTCACCCCGGTGGCCATGGCCGTGCCGGCCGCGCCGGAGTCGGTGGCGCCGTTCTTGACGTAGTCGAAGTCCGTCCAGACCTGCTGCGGGTCGTAGGACCCGCCGGAAGCGAAGGTCTGCATGTCGACCTGCACCGGGAAGGACTCGTGCGCCTGGGAGGGAGTGCCCTGGACCTCGGTGACCGCGCCGGTGGCCGGATCCGTGGCGACCTGCTTGGAGGAGGTCCCGTTCTCGTAGAGGGACGCCTCCGCCGCCTGGTTGTAGCCCATGCCGTCACCGATGAGGACGATGACGTTCTTGGGTCCGTGCGGGGCCGCCGGAACCGCGGCGGCGGGGACGGCGGTCGCGGCGATCAAGGCGGTGGTGGAACCGGCCAGACCGGCGCTGATCCAGGCATGACGACGAGTCACGGGGGAACTCCTTCAAATGCGGGGG